>JBFGFG010000378.1:0-1537 GCA_041579655.1 Nitriliruptoraceae bacterium | reverse complement strand
TCCATCGCGCGCACCTTCGGCGCGCCGACCACGGTGCCCGCCGGGAACGACGCCGCGAACAGGTCGAAGGCGTCGGCGTCGGCGCGCAGCACGCCGCGCACGCCGCTGACGATGTGCATCACGTGGCTGTAGCGCTCGATCGAGCGGTAGGGGTCGACCTCGACGCTGCCGGTGACCGCGACGCGGCCGAGGTCGTTGCGCGCGAGGTCGACGAGCATCACGTGCTCGGCGATCTCCTTCTCGTCGTGACGCAGCGACTCCTCGTGGGCGTCGTCCTCGGCGGGCGTCGCGCCACGGGGGCGGGTGCCGGCGATCGGCCAGGTCTCCACGTGACGACCGTGCACCTGCACCAGCGCCTCCGGCGAGCTGCCGATCACGTGGTGGTCGCCGAGGTCGAGCAGGAACAGGTACGGCGAGGGGTTCACGACGCGCAGGCTGCGGTACAGCGTGAGCGGGTCGGCCTTCGTCGGGATCTCGAAGCGCTGGCTCGGGACGGTCTGGAAGGTGTCGCCGGCGCGGATGTGCTCGAGCACCGCCTCCACCGCCGCCTCGTACTGGTCCGGCTGCATGTTGCTGTCGGCACGCTCGGCCGGCTGGGCCAGCGGCGGCGCCATCGCGGACTGGACCGCCCCGGGCACCGGCGCGGCGATGCGGTCCACCAACGCCAGCGTGGCGGCGACCGCCTCGTCGTACGCCGCGTGGGCGTCCTCGGTGCTGATGTCGATGGTGATGACGTTGGTCACGACGGTCATGCGCTGCTGCTGGTGGTCCAGCCCGATGACGTGGCGCGGGAACTGCTGCAGCACGTCCGGCAGGCCGAGCGTGTCCTCGCCGGTCGACGGCACGGAGGGCTCGACCTCGCGCACGGCCTCGAAGCCGATGTAGCCCACGGCACCGCCGTGCAGCGGCAGGTCGAGGAGCCCCTCGGGCGCGTGCAGGGCGCGGGTGGCCTTGTCGAGCGCGTCCAACGGGCCGGTGGCGTCCAGCGCGGCGGCTGGCGGCTCACCCTCCCAGCTCACCTGCCCGTCGCGACCCCGCAGCGTCCACATCGGGTCGAGACCCACGAAGGAGTAGCGACCCCAGCGGCCCTGCTCGGCGGACTCCAGCAGGAAGCTGCCGGGCCCGGCGACGCGGGCGTACACGCCCACGGGCGTCACCAGATCGCCGAGCAGCTCGCACCAGACCGGCACGCTCCCGTGGTCGGCCGCGAGCGCGGCGAACTCCTCGCGGGATGGCTGGACCTGCATCGGCGCCCCTGGGTGCTCGCGCGCGGACCGCGGAGCGTACGGCGCGGCTCCGGCCACTCCGGCATCGGCCGACGCACGACGGGACCGGATCGCAGCTCGACTACGGCCCCCGATGAATGTCACACCCCTTCCGTACGTTCATGCACATGACGTACTCGACCTCGCGCACCCTCGAACGGCAGCCCTGCGTGGCTGGCGAGTCCGGTGCTGCGTACGCGTCGCGGCCCGAGATCCCAGAGCCTGCTGGCGGAGATGTCGCAGCTCGCGGCGGAGGTCGAGGCGCGGCGTGT
>JBFGFG010000377.1:0-1560 GCA_041579655.1 Nitriliruptoraceae bacterium | reverse complement strand
GCGTCCGGTACGTGTGCTGCGTGCCCGATGGCCCGCAGCCCCGCACGCACCTGCTCGGCCGCCTCGTCGAGCTCGGCCGGGTCCGCGTCGGTGGCGGCGTTCGCGAAGTTCAGCTGCGAGATGTCCGAGGTCGGCAGCACGTGGACGTGGACGTGCGGCACCTCGAAGCCGGCGATGATCGTCCCCACGCGCGGCGGCGCGAACGCCTCCTGGATCCCGAGGCCGACGATGCGCGTGACCTCGCTGACGTGCTGCCACGTCACCGCGTCGAGGTCGAGCCAGTGGTCCACCTCGACCCGCGGCACCACCAGCACGTGCCCGTGGGCGAGCGGGTTGATCGAGAGGAACGCGACGACGACGTCGTCCTGCCACACGAACCGGCCGGGGATGTCGCCGGCGATGATCATCGAGAAGACGCTGGGCACGTGGGACCTCGTGGTCGGGTGATGGGTCGGTGCACGTCAGGCTAGGTCCGCGCCCTCAGCCCGCGAGGCGCACCAGCAGCGGGGCGTGGTCCGACGGCTGCTCCCAACCCCGCACCTCGCGGTCGATGCCGACGTGCAGCAGGCGGTCGACCAGCGCGCCACCGACGAGCGCGAGGTCGATGCGCATCCCGTTGTCCCGCCGGAACGCCCCGGCGCGGTAGTCCCACCACGTGAACCTGTCCTCTCCCTGCTGTGGGCTCGCGAGGTACGCGTCCACCAGGCCGACCGCCGCCAGCGCCGCACGCTCCGGCGGCGAGATGTGCGTGCCGCCGTGCACCGCCGTCACGTCCCAGACGTCGAGGTCACGCGGCGCCACGTTCCAGTCCCCCAGCACCACCACCTCGTCGTGCACCCCGAGCTCCGCCACACGCCGCCGCACGGCGTCGAGGAACGCGAGCTTGAGCTGCATCTGTGGATCGTCGGGCGCGCGCCCGTTCGGTACGTACAGCGACGCCACGCGGATCCCAGCGACCTCGGCCTCGATCCAGCGCGCCTCCTCCGGGACCGGCGACCCCGGCAGCTCGGTGCGCACGTCGCTGACGGCGTGCTCCTCGCGCACCAGCATCGCGACCCCGTTCCAGCGACCGCCGGACGCGTCCAGCGAGACGTAGCCGGCTGCCTGCAGCTCGAGGTGGGGGAAGGCCTCCGGGCGCGCCTTGGTCTCCTGCAGGCACAGCACGTCAGGAGCGTGCGCCTCGAGCAGCCGCAGCACCTGCGGGAGCCGCTGCTTGATGGAGTTCACGTTCCACGATGCGAGCAGCACGGTCGTCCTGTGGTCCACGTCGGTCGTCGGGCTGGCACGCTACGGCCGTCCTGCCGCCCCGCACAGCCGAGCAACCGTGACCGACGCCACCACCTCGCCCACCACCGACGCGCCGAGCGCCGAGACGCTCGCGCTGCTCGAGCAGCTGGTCGCGATCGACTCCACCAGCGCCGTCAGCAACCTGCCCGTGCTCGACGTGTGCGAGGCGCTGCTCGTCAGCGCCGGCGCCTGGGTGGAGCGGGTCGCGTCGGACGACGAGCCCGGCAAGGCCGGCCTGCTCGCGCGCATCGGTCCCGACGTCGACGGCGGCGT
>JBFGFG010000376.1:0-1601 GCA_041579655.1 Nitriliruptoraceae bacterium | reverse complement strand
GATGCCCACCACCAGCGCGTCGCGGCCGTCGACCTCGCCGGCGGCCTGGTCGAGGAGCACCCCGAGCTGCAGCAGGACGTCGTGGTCGGCGTGCTCGCGCGCGGCGCGCTCGAGGCGCGAGCGACAGCAGCGACGCTCGCCGCGTGGGACGCCGGTCGCAGCGCGTTGCTCCAGCCGCTGCCCGAGGAGCTGCCCACGCCCGGCCGCACCGATCGCTACGACCCCACACACGACCCGCGCGACCTCACCGTCGACGAGGTCCGCGCCCGCTGATCAGGCTGCGGGTTCCACCCGACGTGCAACGCGGGCGAGCACCAGCACCAGCACGAAGCCGCCCACCGCGACCGCGAGCGCGGGCAGCAGCTGGCTGTCCGGGGCGCCGAGCGCGGTGTCGCCCACGCCGTCGGGCCCTGCCGGCCACGGCCACAGCACGCGCACCGAGCCGACCATCAGGCCCAGCAGCACGGCCATCACCGTGTTGCGGTGCCGCTCGAGCAGCCAGTTGAGCAGCGTCGAGAACAGCGCCAGGCCCACCACGGCGCCGACGCCGACCAGCGCGACCGTCATGAGGTCGCGGTCGTTGACGGCACCGAGCACGACGTCGTACAGCCCGACCATCAGCAGCAGGAACGAGCCGGAGACGCCGGGCAGGATCATCGCGCAGATCGCGAGCGCGCCACCGGCCACGAGCACCAGCGGTGAGGGGTCGCTCAGGGTCCCACCCTTGAGGCCGAGCAGCACGAACGTCAGCACGGCGCTCGCGGTGCCGATCGCCCAGATCCGCGGCGAGCGGTCCGTCACCTCGACCGACGCCACGAGCACCGACCCGAGCACCAGGCCGAGGAACGCCGCCGAGAGCAGCACGGGCTGCTCATCGAGCAGCGTCTCGAGCAGGTGGGCCAGCACCAGCACCGCGGTCGCGATGCCGAGCAGCAGCGCGCCGAGGAAGCCCCAGTCGACGGCCAGCACGTGCGCGACGCCCTCGCGGATCCGGCCGCGCAGCAGCGACGACAGCCCGCGCACGCCCTGACGGATCGCGCCGACCAACCGGTCGTACACGCCGAGCACGAGCGCGACGGTGCCGCCGGAGACCCCCGGGACGATGTCCGCCGAGCCCATCGCGAAGCCGACAGCGAGCACGCCGGGCAGCTCGCGGGGCGGCGTGCGCGGCGGCGTCATCGTGGCCAGCGGTGCGCCGGCGGCGGGCGGTGTGGGGGCGTCGGTGGTGTCCATGACGCGAACGGTACGCCGTGCGTCGACCAGCCTTGGTCACGGGGCGCGCCGTAGGCTGAGCGGGCGCACGTCGGCCGGATGCCGACCGCGCAGACCGCACCACCCGACGCACCCCGGAGCGCTCCGTGACCTCCTCCGCACCGACGGCCGCAGCTGGCCTCGGCCTGGCCACCCTCACCGACGACGGCACCGTGCTGGAGGTCTGGTTCCCCCACACCTGGGTGGACCGTGACAGCGTCAGCTCGGTCCGCGCCGGGGTCGGCGACACGACCGACACGGTCCGTCCCATGCAGAACCCGTTCGGCGGGGCGCTGCGCGAGGCGTTCGCGCCGCTGCTGGAGGCTGCGGCCGTCACGGACGGGCTGCTG
>JBFGFG010000375.1:0-1792 GCA_041579655.1 Nitriliruptoraceae bacterium | reverse complement strand
GGTGTGCCAGCGGCGTCGAGGTCGTCGAGCAGGCCCTTGGCCAGCGCGACCTGCTGCTGCATGGTGTCGCTGCCCTGCGCGAACGCGTCGAGGTGCGTGTTGAGCACCACGAGCTCGTCGCCGCCGTCGACCGGGAGGGTGGTCTCCAGGATCGCGCGCTTGAGGTCGAACTGCCGGGTCAGCGGGTCCGACGGCATCTGCGGCAGCTGGTGGCGCCTGGCGTCGTCGATGGCGAAGCGCGAGATCGTCGACAGCTTCATGCCCACCGACCCGAGGATGCGCGGGTGCGGCGCGTACGCCGCCTTCCAGTAGAACGCGCTGGCGTGGCACGCGTAGCCGTCGTCGAGCAGCGGCAGCAGCCGAGCGAGCTGGTCCTCGCCGTCGGTGCGCGCGGCGCCGTCGTCCACCTCCTGCAGCAGCACCACGTCCGGCTGCTCGTCGGCGATCACCCGTGCCACCTCGTCGAGGGTTGCCGTGACGTCCTGCGGTGACGGCCGCTCGTCGGGCCCGTCACCCGCCAGCACGTCGAAGAAGAACACGTAGCCCTTGCCTGCCATGAACTGCACGTTCCAGCTCATCACCGAGACGTCCTGTCCGGCGGCGAGGGTCGGGGCGTCCTCAGCGCAGGCGACGTCCTCGGCCTGCACCTGGTCCGGATGGAACGTCGTCAGCCGCACGGTCGCGGCGAGCACCACCACCACGAGCACGAGCCCGATCCCGATCCGCTTGAACCATCGCATGACGTCGCCTCTCGAAGGTCCGACGACCGACCATAGGCGGCGTGCGGCAGGGGTGAGCCTCGGGCCGGGCGCACGGCGTCGCCCGGTCACCCGCGCCGGGTTTACAGTCCCGGCCATGACCACAGCCCCCGCCACCGCCGCCCGCCTGCTCGACGCCCAGGTGGCGTGGATCCTGTCCGAGCTGACGGGTGAGCGTCTGCCCGAGGTGATCGAACGCGAGCTCGACGCCGTGCTCGCCACGCTCGCCGACGTCCGGCTCGACGCGCTGTCGTCGCCCGAGGCCGTGGGGCGCGTGCTCGAGGTCGTGCTGCGCGCGACGCCCGCCAGCATCGCCGTCACCGAGATGTCGCACGAGGTCGCCGACCTGCTGCGCGCCGGTCCCGCGGTCTCGGTACGGCCGGCGGACGTGATCGACAGCGAGCAGGTGGGGGCGCTGGTGGACGCGCTGCTGCCGCTGCGACCGCTGCTGGCGCAGCTGCTGGACCGGCTCACGGACTCGCCGGCGGTGGGAACCCTCGCGTCCGGGTTCGTGACGAAGATCGTCATCCAGGCGCTGGAGGCGAACAAGTCGCTGACCAAGAAGATCCCGGGCGTGCGCTCCATCGTCTCGGCCGGAACCAGCGCCGCGACGAAGATGGTCGGCGCCGCCGACAGCCAGATGCAGGCGCTGTTCGGCGACTCCGCCGGCAAGGGCGCCGCGATGGCGGTGCGGCGGCTCAACACCGTGCTGCTGCAGACGCTGGACGACCCGTTGCTGCGCGACGCGGTGCTCGAGACCTGGGAGGCGCAGGGCACCGAGCTGCTCGACGGCATCAGCGACGTGACGGGCTCCGACGACGTGCGGGCCCTCGCCGGCGTGCTGCAGGACCTCGTGGCCACCGGGCTCGCGTCGGCGCCCGCGCTGGCGTTCCTCGACGCCGCGGTCCGTCCGCTGTTCGCGATGTACGGCCCGAGGCCGATCAGTGTCCTGCTCGACGAGCTGGCGTTGACGCGTGAGGACCTGCTGGCCATCGCGACCGCGGTGGTGCCGCCCGTGGTGGAGGCGGGGCTCG
>JBFGFG010000374.1:0-1797 GCA_041579655.1 Nitriliruptoraceae bacterium | reverse complement strand
GTGCGGCCCAAGCCGCACGACTTCGGCTACGACGTGTGGCACGTGCTGCTCGACCTCGACGAGCTTCGCGAGCTCGACCGCGACGTCGCGGGCTTCGGTCACAACCGCCGCGCGCTGGCGTCGATCCGCGACACCGACCACCTCGGCGACGTCGACCTACCGCTGCGCGAGAAGCTGCGTCGCTATCTCGCGGGACAGGGGGTCACGCTCCCCGAGGGCCGGGTGCTGCTGCAGACCTCGCTGCGGGTGCTCGGCTACGTGTTCAACCCGGTGTCGTTCTTCTGGTGCTACGACCGCGACGACCGGCTCGCGCTGGTGGTGGCCGAGGTGAACAACACCTTCGGTGACACCCACTGCTACGTCCTCGACGAGCTCGAGTGGACCGGCGAGCACCGCGTGGTCGCCCACGACACGAAGGTGTTCCACGTCAGCCCGTTCATGCCGGTCGACGGCCAGGACTACCGCATCGTGCTGCGCCCCCCGACGGTCGCCAACCCGCTGCCGGGCACCACGCAGCCCGTCGCCGTGCACATGGACGTCAGCGACGACGAGGGTCACGTGTTCGACGCGACGCTCGCCGAGGACCGCGAGCCGCTCACCTCGTCCACGCTGCGACGTGTGCTGCTGCGCATGCCGTTCGTGACGATCAAGACCATCCTCGGCATCCACTGGCAGGCCCTGTTCATCTGGCGCCGCAAGGCGCCGTTCCACCGTCGACCCGAGCCGCCGCCGACCGGCTACGACGCCATCGAGCGCCCGGTCCACGAGCGTCCGGTCCACGAGCGTCCGGTCCACGAGGCGAGCTGAACGCGGCGCTCTACGTTTGCGGCACTCACCAGGAGCGTGTGCGTGGACCTGCCCTTCGAGATGCCGATCGAGCCGATGCTCGCGAAGAACGCGACGAAGCTGCCGGAGGGCGACGGCTGGTTCTTCGAGCCGAAGTGGGACGGCTTCCGCTGCCTGGTGTTCCGCGACGGCGACGAGCTCACGCTGCAGTCCCGCGGCAAGAAGGACCTCACCCGGTACTTCCCGGAGATGGTCGAGCCGCTGAAGGCCGCGCTGCCGCAGCGCTGCGTGGTGGACGGCGAGATCGTGGTCGAGGTGGACGGCGTGCTGTCGTTCGACGCGCTCGGCAACCGCATCCACCCGGCCGACTCCCGCGTGACGATGCTCGCCCGGGAGACGCCCGCGCAGTACATCGCGTTCGACGTGCTGGCCATCGGTGACGAGGACCTGCGGCGCACCTCCTTCGCCGAGCGCCGTGACCGACTGGTGGAGATCCTCGGCGACGTGTCGCACCCGCTCCACGTCACCCCGATCACCGCCGACCACGCCGTGGGGCAGGACTGGTTCACCCGCTTCGAGGGTGCTGGCATGGACGGGGTCATCGGCAAGCCTGCGGCTGACCCGTACGCCGAGGGCAAGCGCACGCTGCTCAAGCTCAAGCACCAGCGCAGCATCGACGTCGTGGTTGCGGGCTACCGCCCGCACAAGAGCGGCGACGGCGTGGGCTCGTTGCTGCTCGGGCTGTACAGCGAGGACGGCGACCTGCACCACATCGGAGTCGCGTCGTCCTTCACGGCCAAGAAGCGCGGCGAGCTCGTCGCCGACCTCGAGCCGTTCGAGCTCGAGGACGCCACCACGCACCCATGGGCGAGCTGGATGGAGGTCGAGGCGCACGAGGGGGACCAGCGTCTGCCGGGCGCGCCCAGCCGCTGGGCCGGCCAGCGTGACCACGAGTGGGTGCCGCTCGACTGCACCCGGGTGGCCGAGGTGACGTGCAACCAGGTCACCGGT
>JBFGFG010000373.1:0-1805 GCA_041579655.1 Nitriliruptoraceae bacterium | reverse complement strand
CGGAGGCGGGCGTGCTCGTGGGGCTGGGGCGACAGGACGCGGTCGCGCTGGCGAACGGCACGGTCGCGGGTGCGGGTGCGCTGCTGGCCGCGAGCGACAGCTCCGCGTCCGAGCTGCGCGAGCAGGTCACCTCACCCGGTGGCACCACGGCAGCCGCGCTGCAGATGCTCGAGCAGCACGGCCTGCGCGCGGCCGTGCTCGACGCCGTCACCGCGGCCGTCCAGCGCGCCCGCGAGCTCGCCTGAACGGACTCGCGGGTCGGGCCTGGGGTACCTCAGGGCAGCAGTCCGCGGGTGGTCCGGCCCACGGTCTCGCCGAACTGCTCCACCACGGGGTCCGCCGGCGGGCGCGTCGGCCCGGAGCTCCGCGTGGCGCCGGTGAGCGTGTCGCGCAGCCCGCCGCCGACGTCGCTCACCACCTCGCCCACGTCGTCGAGCAGCTCGTCCACGAGCTCGTCGGGGGAGGTCGGTCCGGGCACGTCGGGGAGCGGTCCGAGCTCGGGAAGCGGTGGCACCCCGATCGGGACAGGCAGGTCGCCGAGCACGCCGGGGTCCGGCAGCTCGGGGAGGCCCGAGCCGGACGTGGGCTCGTGGCTCACGCCGTCGCCGTCGTCGGTGTGGGTGTCGGTGTTGGTGTCGGGCAGCGGTGTGGCGGGCGGGACCGTCGGTGTCGGTGTCGGGGCGACGGCCGGCTCACCGTCCGCGGGCTCCGGCTCTGCGAGCAGGCGACCGGCGAGGGCGTCGGAGACCACCTGGGCGTCGAGCTCGTCGATGCGGCCGTCGTCGTCGAGGTCGAGGCTCGCCAGCAGCTGTGCGTCCAGCGACCGCAGGGTGCGGGCGATCGCGAGCACGCCGGCCGTCGTGGGCCGGCTCTCGTACAGCTGCGCTGCGACGCCGGCCGCGTCGCCGTCGACCTCGTCGTCGATGGCGTCCAGCGAGATCACGAGCGTGGACCAGGCCTCGTCGAGGTTGCGGTCGGCGAACGCGGCGGCGTCGTGCCGGTCCACCTCGCCGTCGCCGTCGACGTCGAGGGTGTGCGCGAGCGCAGCTGCCGCGGCCACGAGGGTGCTGCGCGCGTCGTCGGCCATCGCCGTCGCCAGCTGCTCGAACGCGGCCGTGCAGCGGGTCGCGTCGAGGCTGCACGCGGGGGAGACCATCCCCATCATGCCGATGACCTGCGCCTGCACGGCCGCACCGACCGCGGCAGGGCTCGCTGCCCGGTGAGCGTCGGCGCCGCTGCTGTCCGGGCCGTCTGCGGCGGCCTGCTGCTCGAGCTGGACGGCGCAGGCCGCGACGAGCTGGACGATGGAGAGGGCCGAGAGCGTGGAGGGGTCGATCGTCCCGGTGGGGACGAGCTCCGTGCGCGGGCCGACGGTGGACTCCAGCAGGATGCGGTGGGTCGGGGGCACGCAGCCCGCGTCGCCGACGTCCAGCGCGCCGTCACCGTTGCGGTCCAGCCCCGTGGCCACGGTGCGACGCAGGGCGACGATCGCGGCCGAGGCGTCGCGGGGTGCGAGCGGATCGACCACCGAGTTGTACAGACGCACCACACCGGCGCGGTCCGGCACGCCGTCGCCGTCGGTGTCCGTCGCGGCCACCACGCCCGCGGCCGTGTCGACGAGCAGCTGCGAGGTGTCGGTGGGCGGCTGAGCGTCGGCCGGGGTCGTGGGCGCCGCGGTCGCCTCGAGCACGACGTGCAGCTCGACGACGAAGCCTTCCACCACGGCGCGCAGCGTGGCCGCGAGCGAGCCGATCGGCGCCGTCGCGACCAGCGCGGCCGCGTCCCGCTCGTCGACGGTGCCGTCG
>JBFGFG010000372.1:0-1847 GCA_041579655.1 Nitriliruptoraceae bacterium | reverse complement strand
CCGCACGTGCCCTTGATCGTGTGGACACGGCGGAAGATCGAGGAGAGGGTCGCGGTCGACGTCGGGTCGCCCTCGAGCTCGACCAGCTCGACGTCGAGCTGGTCCAGCGCTTCGGTCGACTCGATGACGAACTCCGCGAGGATCTCGTCTTCCACGGGGTGGCTCCTCACGGGGGCGCTCTGGGCGAATAGGGTCACCCTCGGGCCAGTCGGCAGCCGACGCGGCCAATTGAGCAACCGCCCTCGGCAGGAGCCATTCGATGGCCGTCAGCAGCCCCCCGCTCGTCACGGTCGACGACGTCCGCGCCGCCGCCGAGCTGCTGGACGGGGTCGCGCTGCGTACCCCGCTGGAGGACTCGCGGCACGCGTCGAAGCTGGCGGGTGGCCCGGTGCTGCTCAAGTGCGAACACCTCCAGCGGACCGGTTCGTTCAAGATCCGTGGGGCCTACACGCGCATCGCGCGTCTCTCCGCGGACGAGCGCCGCGCCGGCGTGGTCGCCGCGAGCGCCGGCAACCACGCGCAGGGCGTCGCGCTGGCGGCGCAGCTGCAGGAGGTCGTGTCGACGGTGTTCATGCCGTCCAACGCCCCGCTGCCGAAGGTCGCCGCGACGCGCGCCTACGGCGCGGAGGTGCGCTTCATCGACGGCGCGGTGGACGACTGCATCACCGCGGCCCGGGAGTTCGGCGAGGCCGAGGGCCGCGTGTTCGTGCCGCCGTTCGACCACCCCGACATCATCGCCGGGCAGGGCACGCTCGGCCTCGAGCTGGCCGAGCAGGCCCCTGAGCTGCGCACCGTGCTGGTGCCGATCGGCGGCGGCGGGCTGATCGCCGGCATGGCGATCGCGATGCGCGCGGTGATGCCCGACCTGCGGATCATCGGTGTGCAGGCGGCCGGTGCCGCGTCGATCGCGCCGAGCCTGCTGGCCGGCGAGCCGATGCGGCTGCTGGACGTGGACACCATCGCCGACGGCATCGCCGTGAAGCGGCCCGGCGACCTCACGCTGCCGTACATCCGTGATCTGGTCGACGAGGTGGTCGTCGTCGACGACGCGGCGACCTCGCGGGCCGTGCTGCTGCTGCTCGAGCGCGCCAAGCAGCTGGTCGAGCCGTCGGGCGCCATCGCGCTCGGCGCGCTGATCGCCGGTGTGGTCGAGATCGAGACCCCGGCCGCAGTGGTGCTCTCGGGCGGCAACATCGACCCGCTGGTGCTGCGCCAGATGGTGTCGGCCGGCCTCACCGAGGAGGGTCGCTACCTCACCGTGCGGGCCCGCGTCCCGGACCGTCCCGGCTCGCTGGCCACGCTGCTCAACCGGCTCGCCGGGCTGCGCGCGAACGTGGTCACCGTCGAGCACCACCGCCTGCGCGGCTGGATCGGCCTCGGCATGGTCGAGGTCGTGCTCGAGCTCGAGACCCGCGGCCCCACGCACATCGTGGAGGTCGTCGAGGCGCTGCGCGCGGACGGCTACGACGTCGAGGAGGCGTGAGCGTGTCCACGCGACTGACCACCGCCCCGTCCTGGCCGGCGCTGCAGGCCGCCGCGGCCGCTCCCCTGCCGTCGCTGCGGGCGCTGTTCGCGGCCGACCCCGACCGTGCGTCGTCACGCACGCTGCGGGTCGCCGGGCTCACCGCCGACCTCTCGCGCCACCTCGTGGACGACGAGCTGCTGGGGCTGCTGCACGCGCTCGCCGCCGAGCGCGGCGTGCTGGCGAGGCTGCGGGCGGCGCAGGCCGGCGAGCACGTGAACGTCACCGAGGACCGGGCCGCGCTGCACACCGCGCTGCGGCTGCCGCGTGACGCGTCGCTGGTGGTGGACGGCGAGGACGTGGTGGCGCAGGTGCACGCCGAGCT
>JBFGFG010000371.1:0-1848 GCA_041579655.1 Nitriliruptoraceae bacterium | reverse complement strand
CCTACACCCTGACCGTCACGACCACCGACGCCCCCGACGTCGCGCAGGAGCGCATCGTCGAAGCGCTCGCGGAGGAGGGCTTCGGCATCCTCTCCGAGATCGACGTCGCCGCGAAGATGCGCGAGAAGCTCGGCGAGGAGATGGGCACCTACGTCATCCTCGGCGCCTGCAACCCGCCGCTCGCGTTCAAGGGCCTCACGGCGGACGCCGACCTCGGTGCGCTGCTGCCCTGCAACGTGGTGGTGCGCAGCCGCGAGGACGGCGGCACCGACATCGTCGCGGCCGACCCCGAGCTGATGCTCGGCGTCGCGGCGAACGCGGCGCTCGAGGAGCTCGCGTGCGACGCCAAGGAGCGCATCGGGCGCGCGCTGCAGGCGGTGGCGTCATGAGCCAGATCACCGTCAACGAGGCGTACGAGCGCCGCGACGAGGTCCAGTTCCTCGACGTGCGCGAGCCGATGGAGTGGGTGGCTGGTCACATCGACGGCGCGCTGCACGTGCCGATGGCGCAGCTGCGAGACGACCGGGAGCAGCTCGCCAGCGACCGGACCATCGTGTGCGTGTGCCGCAGCGGGAACCGCTCGGCCGCGGTCACAACGGCGCTCGTCCGCGCGGGCTACGACGCGGTGAACCTCATGGGCGGCATGCAGGAGTGGGCGGGCGAGAAGCTGCCCTACGTCTCCGAGGGCGACCAGGACCCGTTCGTGGCCTGAGGCACGCCAGCCGACGACCGACGAGAACGGCCGCCCCGTGTGGGGCGGCCGTCTCGGTCCGGTCTGCGTGGGGCGCTCTCGGCCCTCCTGGTCGCCACTGACGCACTGTCGTGTGCCAGCTGCCGGTCCTCTGGATGGGGTGACGCGCACGGGACGGCGACCACACGGAAGCGGGTCGGCTGCGTCGCGGCGCCTGTCGTTGTCTCCTCCTGTGTCCCGGTGACCAGCTCGCGGAGCCCGGACGGACTCGACGAGGGCTTCAACGTGCCGGCGCGCGAGCGCGCGGGCAAGGGGTACCAGCCTGTTCGGGCGGCGCTCGCACCCACGTGCGCGGGGGACGGCCGAGGCAGGGCCGAACGGCGTCCGAGCGACCCCGCAGCGTGACCGTCGAGCACGTCAGGCGAAGCTGTGCACGACCTGCTGGCCCGTGGCTGCGGCGGGCTCGCCCAGCGACGCGAGCAGCGCCTCGAGGCCACCCGACCGCTCCTGGACCACGTTGTCGAGCTCCAGCCGCCCCTGGGCGGCCAGCGGCACCAGCCACGTCAGGTCGCGACCGTGGTCGGTGAGGCCGGCGGGGGCCGAGACGAGGGTGCGCCCCGCGCCGTCCTCGGCGTCCAGCGGCAGCGTGGCAGCACCGCCGTGGCTGTCGGTGACGACCAGCAGCCCGCCGGGGCGCGTCGCGTGCCACAGCCGCGCCAGCGAGGACGCGTGACGCCCGATCGCCACCACGGCGTCAGCCCCGAGGCCCTCGGTCGCGTCGCGGACGGCGTCCACGACGCCGTGCCCGGTGGTCGCGTTCGCGCCGGTGGCCCCGGCGAGCACGTGCGTGGCGCCCATCGCGGTGGCGACCTGCGGGTCGAAGCCGCCGTCCACGACGGCCACGACGGTGCGTGCCCCGATGATCGACGCGGTGCGAATCGCGGCGAGGCTCGAGGGGTCGCTGCCGATCACGGCGACCCGCTCGCCCGGCACGAGCCGTGCGGCGTTGCGCACGGTCCCGGCGCCGTGCAGCACGGTGCAGCCGAGCGTGGCCGCGTGGGCGCTGGAGAGGCCGTCGAGCAGCGACATCACCCGTCCAGCGTCGACGATGACCTCCTCGGCGAAGCCGCCGATGCCGAGGTGACGCCGCGGCCCGT
>JBFGFG010000370.1:0-1873 GCA_041579655.1 Nitriliruptoraceae bacterium | reverse complement strand
CCAGCGACGAGCTTGCGACGCGACTGCGTGACGAGGGCTACCGCGTCACCGGGTCTCGCCTGCGCGTGTACGAGGCGCTCGAGGCCGCGGGGGAGCACCTCACCGCCGACGAGCTCGCCGATCGGCTTGCCGGCGAGGCCGCGCACGACGCCGTGCCGCTGTCGTCGGTGTACCGAGCGCTGGCCGTGCTCGAGGAGCTCGACCTCGCCCGCGCGTCGCGGTTGTCGGACGACGACGTCAGCCACTGGGAGCTCGC
The DNA here is from genome assembly GCA_041579655.1 of Nitriliruptoraceae bacterium. Taxonomy (GTDB): domain Bacteria; phylum Actinomycetota; class Nitriliruptoria; order Nitriliruptorales; family Nitriliruptoraceae; genus JBFGFG01. The sequence continues at coordinate 1,617 of JBFGFG010000370.1, read as the reverse complement.
CCATCCCGACGAGCACTTCCACGTCGTGTGTCGCGGCTGCGGGGCCGTGGACCACCACCGGGGGTCGCTGGTCTCCGTGATCGAGGAGCACCTCGTGAGCGGCCACGGCTTCGCGGTTGACGAGATCACGGTGCTGGCGCGGGGCCTGTGCGCCGAGTGTCAGCGATGATCCCCGCACCTGAGGGCCGCCTCGGCGTGACCGCGAACCGCATCCTGGACGCGGCGTTCACGGTGCTGACCCGCAACGGTCTGGCGAAGCTCTCCCTCGAGGACGTTGCGAGCGAGGCCGAGGTCTCGCGCCAGACCGTGTACCGCCACTTCGGCAGCCGGGACGGCCTGCTGAGCGCGGTGATCGTGCGTGACGAGGAGGAGATGCTCGACCTGGTGCGCGAGGCTGCCGACGGCGTGGACGACCTCCAGGTCGCGATCGAGCTCGGCGTCAACGCGGTGCTGCACGCCACCGCTGCGCACCCGCTGCTGCAGCACCTGCTCAGGACCGAGCCGGACGCGCTGCTGCCGTTCCTCACCCTCGCGTCGGGGCCCGTGATCGGCATCGTCGGACCTGCGGTCGCCGAGATCGTCGTGGCGCGGACACCGGTCATCGGGCTCGAGTCGCTGGAGTTCCTCGGCGACATGGTCGGTCGCGTGGTGGTGTCCTACGCCATCAACCCACGCCCCGACGTGAACGACACGGCCCGTCGGCTGGCCGCTGCGGTGGCTGCGTTCGCCCGTGAGCTCGCCGTCGAGTGAGCAGGCCGTAGCCTCCGCCCGACGAGCGACCCACACGAGGACACACGCCGTGGACGACAGCACGCTGCAGCGCATCGACGAGGTGCTCGACGGAGCACGCTGCTGGGGGGCGGAGCTCGACCTGAAGTACCGCGTCCTGGGGCTCACGATCGAGCCGGCCGCGGGCCGTCACCCGGACGGCGACGTCGAGGATGCGCGGCTGCAGCTGGTGTTGCACCCCTGCAACCGGGTGCAGGGTCGGCTGCTGCACGACGGCGCGACGCTCGAGCGGTTCGACGTCGAGCAGCTGGTGCTGGTCGTGGATCGGTTGGACGGTGCGGTGCTGGACGGCCCGGTCGTCACCTCGACGCTGGCGCCGCTCGCAGGGGAGCTCAGCTTCGACGGGCGCGCCGACGTGCCGGACGGCACGCGCCACACCGCCGCGTTCTCGCTGGCAGGCGACGAGCGGATCCTGACCGTGCGCGCCACGTTCGACGAGGCGGAGCTGCGTCGTCCCGATGGCAGCGTGCTCGAGCTGGGCTGAATCAGGGCCGCGGCTGTCGGCCTGACAGCCCGGAAACTGGACGACGCTGCCGACCGTCCCCGTGCCGGTGTCCGAGGCGACCTTGGCCGTGGCGTGCGACAGCCCGAACGACACGCCGTCTTCGAAGCGATAGGCGCGGGTGTACTCGCCACTGTCGATCTGGCAGTTCTGGTTGCCGGAGCCGGGGCGACCGTCGTCCAGGACGAGCACCGGTACCGGGCTTCCGCCGACCAGCAGCGCGTTGCTCTGGGCGTCGGTCGCCATGAAGACGATGTAGATGTTGCCGGTGCGGATCGCCTCGCTTCGGGCGTAGGTGAACGCCTGATCCATGGATGCGGCGGAGT
>JBFGFG010000369.1:0-1882 GCA_041579655.1 Nitriliruptoraceae bacterium | reverse complement strand
CCACGGCGCCGACGTCCTCGGTCGAGCCGTCGTCCGCCACGATCACGCTGAGCTGCTGCGACGGATGGTCCTGCACGCACAGGCCGGCCAGCACGCGGTCCAGCAGCGACACGCGGTTGTGGATCGGGATGACGACGGTCACGTGCACGTCCGTGCCCGCGTCGAGCCCGACGAGGGCGCGCGTGTCGTTCTCCGGCGCGACGAAGCGATCGGTCATGGCTCGAGGACTTCGTGGGGCTTGACGCTGTAGCTGGGCGCGCCAAGGTCCACGCGTCGCACGGCGCCGAACGACTCGATCGTCGCATCGGGTCGTTCCGCCTCGAGGTACTCCTCGAGGCCGGCCGCCGCCCCTTCGACGTACAGGTAGCGACGTGCGGCGCGCATCAGCTCACGATGGTCGGTGACATCCTCGGCACGCAGGATCGCGACCTCGAAGGAGGTCGGCTGGAGCCGGTCCCCGAGCTCCTCGACGCCCCACAGCTCACGGTCCGGATGCGCGTCGGCCAGCTCGTCGGCGCCGAGCTGCACGGCGCGCTGCACCTCGACATCGTGGTGGAGCAGACCGCTGAGCCCGTCCGCCGGGGGCGCGTCCTGCACCGGTGCGCGCGCCGCGGTCGTCGAGTCCAGCACGGCGAAGAGCTCGTCGACCCGGTGGTCGTAGGTGTGGCTGGCAACGCCGTGGGCGAGCGCGGCGCGGGCGATGGCCTCGCTGGCTGGGTCGGCCAGCAGGGCGTCCAGCTGCTGCTCGTACGGCTCATGGATGTGGACCATGTGCGCGTCGGGGTCGAACAGCTGGCTCAGCCCGGGCACACGGTCGGTCAGCAGCAGTGCGCCGGCGGCGATGGCTTCGAACACACGCATCGTGATCGGGAAGTGCCGTGTTCCACCCTCGTTGATGATGATGCGAGAGCGCTCGTAGGCAGCCCCCATCTCCGCAGCGGTGACGCCCTCGAGGAACGCACAGCGGTCGGCCCCACGGTGCGCACGGGCGCGCGAGACCAGCTCGCCCCGACGGGCGTACGGGCCACCACCGTCGAGGTGCGCGCCGACCATCGCCACGTCGTAGTCGCGCTGCGCCCACGGGAGACCACCGGCCATCCGATCCACCGGGACGCCGAACGGGAAGCGCGTGACGGGCTGCGCGAAGCGGTGCGACAGGTGCCACGAGTGCGCGAGCAGCACGTGATCGGCCCGGTAGCGCTCGGCCAGCCGGAGGTTCGCGTCGAGGTGGTGCTCACCGTGGTGCGCCCAGAACAGGACCGGCACGTGCGACGGCGGCCCCACGACGTCCAGCGCCGGGTACGGACCCTCGACGAACACGACACCGTCGAGGCCCGCTGGGAGCGTCGCCGTGTCGAGGTGGTCGACCACGGTCAGCTCGACCCCAGCGCGCAGGAGCGCGTCCTCGAGGTAGCGCCCGGGGTTCGAGTCGGTGCGCCGGTACGCGAGGATGATGCTGCGCCCAGCGTGGCGGCCGTCGACGGGTGTCCCGACGGGCGCGGTCCACGCGGGTGTGTGGTGCGCAAGGCCGGACGCAACGCCTGGCACGAGGTCGGGCCGAGAGGGCGCGATCTCGACAGCGTTCACATCGCGGGGCACCTCGAACCGAGGGTCAGCCACCACGACCGCGCCGGTCGCGCGCGCGGCCGCGGCCGAGGACTCCAGCGCGGCGACCGTCGTCGGGACCACGACGTCAGGATTGGATGCTCCGACGGCCCCGGCGAGGCCACGCTCCATCAGGACAGCCCGCACTGCTTCTGGCTGCGACCGTCGAGCGAGCGCGCCGAGCTTCCCGCCGCCCTCGGGGCGACGAGTGGGGACCCAGACGGCGTCGGGGGCGTCGCTGGAGCCTGACCCGGCGGCCACGACGGTGACGTCGTGG
>JBFGFG010000368.1:0-1893 GCA_041579655.1 Nitriliruptoraceae bacterium | reverse complement strand
CGATCTTGCAGGCCACGATGCGCGGCCCGACCGAGCGCAGCACCTCGTCGAGCCGTGACCGCACGTTGGTCGCGGAGGTCATCGTCGGCCTCCTGTCCGGGTCGGGGCGGGCGCAGGTGTGATGATGACACAGCGGGACGGTCCGCGCGTCACGCCACCGGACCGCCGGAGGGGTGCAGCGGGAGCTCGAGCACGAAGGTGGTGGTCGGCGCGTCCACGTCGATGCGCACGTCGCCACCCATCGCGCGGGTGACGTCACGGCTCACCGACAGCCCAAGCCCCGATCCCCGCGAGTGGTGTCGCATCGGCTCGAGCTGTACGAAGCGCTCGAACACCCGCTCCCGCTCCGCGGCCGGGATGCCCGGGCCCCGGTCAACGACCTCGATACGAGCTGCACGGCCCTCGACGCGCCACCGGACCTCGACCGGCGCGACGCCGTAGCGCATCGCGTTCTCGACGAGGTTCCTCAGCACCTGGGCACCGCGGTCGGGGTCGACCCAGACCACCATCTCCGGGTCGCCGTCCAGGTCGAGGTCCTGCTGCACGGTCGACGCGGTGAGGTCGGCGAGCGTGCGCACGCGGACGTACGCGGGCTCGTAGCCGAGCTCGCCGGCGTCGCTGCGCCCCACGGTCAGCAGGTCATCGGTGAGGCGTGCGAGGCGTTCGCCGTGACGCAGCACCAGGTCGAGCAGCTCCTTGGTGCGGTCGGGGCCCAGCTGCTCGCCGTGCACCAGCAGCGTCTCGGCCGCGCCGATCACCGCGGTCACCGGGGTCCGCAGCTCATGGCTGGCCAGGGTGACGAAGTTGGAGCGCATCAGGTCCAGCGCCCGGTACCGGGTCGCGTACGAGGCCTCCTGGTCGAGCAGGCGGGCCGCGTGGATCGCCACGCCGACCTGCCCCGCGATCTTCTGGACGTCCTGCTTCTCGTCGCGCTGCCCGAACACCCGCAGCGTGCCGAGCACGGTCGGTCCGTAGCGCACGGCGACCTCGTCGACGGTCGGGGCGTCCATGCCTTCGGGGATGTCGCCCGCGCCGCCACGGACATCGCCCACCCGGCCGGTGCCGTCCCCCGCGATCACCACCTCGACAGCGTCCGCCTCGACGATGTCACGCACGGTTTCGGCGAGCCGGTGCACGACGGGTCCGACGCCCCCGCCGACCCCGTCGGCGAGCACGCGGTGCATCGCCTCGGCCTGCATCGTGGCGTCGATGGCGCGGTCCGCAGCACGGTTCGAGGCCATCGTCGCGGCGTCGGCCGCCTCCCTGGCCGAGCTGGCGCTGCGCAGCATGTGCGCCGTGATGAAGCCGATGATCCCGGCGATCAGCACCGTCACGGCCATCGGGTCCACGCCGAAGGGTTGCCCGTAGACGTCGACGGCGATGACGCCACGCAGCCAGTACGCCGCAGCCACGCCGATGGTGCCCGCAACCGCAGCCGGGTAGCCGAACCGCACCGCACCGAGCAGCGGCACCAGCAGCGCCGGAGAGGGCGCCTCCAGCGCCACGAAGGCGTGCAACGGTGCCTGCGCCAGCAGCACGACGCAGTCCACGAGGTACGTGGCGAACATCACGCGGCGCAGCGTGGCCAGGTCCGGGTCGGCGCGCCTCGTCCACACCAGCGTCCAGGCACCCAGCGCGGCCAGCCCGAGCAGGCTGAACACCTCGAGGTCGTGCTCCAGCCTCGGGTGGACCACCTGGTCGGTCAGCGTCAGAACGGTGCCCACGAGGCCGCCGATGATCCGGAACCAGCCGATCATCCGCTCGGTGGACAGCGCGAGCTCCCGCTCCCGGTGTTCCACGACGCCCGCTGCTCCGCTCACCCTGCCCCTCACTCCGGCGACGAGGGTGCCACAAGCCTCGACGCGGCAGTGCCCGAAAGCCACATGACGTGAT
>JBFGFG010000367.1:0-1941 GCA_041579655.1 Nitriliruptoraceae bacterium | reverse complement strand
CTGATCGGGATGCTGCTGGACCAGCAGATGCCGATGGAGCGGGCGTTCCTCGGGCCGTGGCGCCTCCAGCAGCGGCTCGGTCACCTCGACGCCGGCCGCATCGCGGCGATGGACCCCGAGGCGTTCGAGGCAGTGTTCCGCGAGACGCCGGCCGTGCACCGCTTCCCCGGCTCGATGGCGAAGCGCACCGGCGACCTGTGCCGGGCGCTGGTCGCTGACCACGACGGCGACGCCGAGGCGATCTGGCGCGACGTCGAGGACGCGAAGGTGCTCAAGCGTCGGCTCGCAGCGCTGCCCGGCTTCGGCCCCCAGAAGGTGAAGATCTTCACGGCGCTGCTCGCGAAGCGCTGCGGCGTGACGCCGGAGGGCTGGGAGCAGGTCGCAGGCAGCTACGCCGAGGAGGGCCACCAGTCGGTGGCGGACGTCGCCACGTTCGAGGACGTCGCCGCGGTGCGCGAGACGAAGCGGGCGAAGAAGGCCGCCGCGTCCTGACCGTGCGGCCCCTCGGACGGCAGCGCCGTCACGGCGAGGCGGCGTGCGCTCGGGTCGCACGCCGGGAACTCTCGGCTCGGCTCAGCCCGGATCGACGCTCAGCGTGAACAGCACGATGGTCGCGAGCGTCACGCCGACCATGCCGGCGGGCGCCCAGCCCCAGCCCCGACTCCACGGCCAACGGGGAGAAACGGCCAGCAGCGCGAGCAGCACGACGATCGTGGGAAGCCAGCGCACGGGTGTCTCCGCTCGAGGTGGACGGCTGCCGACCGTATCGCCCGGCCCCCACGGACCGTGACGGGCCGCCGCCGTACCTGACGCGCTGACCACGACCCACGTGACCTCACGTCGCATGTGGCGTACGGTTCAAGCCAAATCGGACATGTCCGGAATCGGTGTTGGGGCAGCCGATCCGGACGAGAGCAGGAAACCCTCATGCAGCTCGACGACGTCACAGCCCTCGGTGGGGAACCCACCCGCAACCGCGACCTGCGTAGCCGCGGTCGCCAGACCATCGCCCGCCTGCTGCGCGCAGGCCAGGAGGTCGTGGAGGAGCGGGGTCACGACCAGGCACGCGTGGACGACATCGTCAAGCGAGCCGGCGTCTCCCACGGGACGTTCTACCTGTACTTCAAGGACCGCGACGACCTGCTGTCCTCGCTGATCAAGCTGGTCAGCCGCCAGCTGGTGCAGCTCGGCGACGAGCTCCCGACGACGCCGGACGCCGCCTCGCTCGCGGGGTGGATCCTGCGCTCGATCGAGGTGTTCGACGTGCACGCAGAGGTGCTGCGCGCCGCGAGGTCCATGTGCAGCGACGAGGCCGTCTCGGGCCTCGTGCCGGCCATCGCCAAGGCCCTCGACAACATCGACGGGGCCAGCAAGAACACCACGCTGGTCGCCGAGATGCTGCTGTGCCACCTCGAGCGCGCGACCGTGCGCGACGACATCGTGGACGCGGACGCACTGGCCACCGTCACGCTCCGCGCCGCTGCCGGCTGCTGATCAGCCGAGTCGAACCCGTGGTCGATGGCCTCCTGCCCCTCCGGGCCGGAGGCCGTCGCGCTGCGACCCGCCGGTAGCGTCCCGAGGCGGGCAGCTGCCCGCTCCCCCGGACCCCTGGACCACTGATGCGCGCGATCGTCGTCGAGGCACCGGGTGCCGTGCCGAGCATCGTCGAGCTGCCGACCCGCCCGCTGCGCGACACAGAGGTGCGCGTGCACGTCGAGGCCGTCGCTCGCTGCCGGCACGACGACGTCGCGCTGTCGGGCGCGGACGGCCCGGTGGTGCCCGGACACGAGGTCGCCGGCACCGTCACCGAGGTCGGGGCCACGGTCGAGGACGTGTTCACCGGCGAGCGTGTGCTGGTCGCCGCGGCCGACCCGTGCCGGTCCTGCGCGACCTGCCGCCGGGGCCAGCCGGCGCTGTGCCTCGCACCGCCCCACCGCACCG
>JBFGFG010000366.1:0-1954 GCA_041579655.1 Nitriliruptoraceae bacterium | reverse complement strand
GTTCTTCGTGCTGCTCGGCAACCTCGCGTGGTTCGCGTTCCTGCCGATCCCGATCATCCTGTGGGGCTCGTTCGCCTTCCAGCGTCGCCTCGAGCCGCTGTACGCCGAGGTGCGTGAGCGGGTCAGCCTGCTCAACGACACCCTCACGGGCAGCCTGAGCGGCATCACCACGGTGAAGGCGTTCACCGCTGAGGCACGTGAGACGGCCCGCGTGAAGGCCCGCTCGGACGAGTACGCGGACGCCAACCGCGACGCCATCCGGCTCTCGTCCGCGTTCGTGCCGCTGATCCGCATCGCCATCCTCGTCGGCTTCACGGCCATCCTCGTCGGCGGCGGCTTCCGAGCGCTGGACGGCACGTTGGACGTCGGCGTGTACTCGGTGATGGTCTACATCACGCAGCGGCTGCTGTGGCCGCTCACCCGCCTCGGCGAGACGTTCGACCTCTACCAGCGCGGCATGGCCTCGACGCGGCGCATCCTCGACCTGCTCGACGTCGAGCCGCAGATCACCGACGGCCCGACCACGCTGCCGGCACCCGTGCGCGGCGACGTCGCGTTCGAGGACGTCCGCTTCGCGTACGCCGACGGCGGTGAGGTGCTGCGGGGGCTGGACATCCACGTGGCGGCGGGGGAGACCCACGCCATCGTGGGGGCCACCGGCGCCGGCAAGTCCACCGTCGTCAAGCTGCTGCTGCGGCTGTACGACACCACCTCCGGCCGGGTGACGATCGACGGCCACGACGTGCGCGAGCTCACGCTGCCCTCGCTGCGGGGGGCCGTGGGGCTCGTCAGCCAGGACGTGTTCCTGTTCCACGGCACGGTGCGTGACAACATCGCCTACGGCCGGCCGGACGCGACGCCCGAGCAGGTCGAGCGCGCGGCCGAGCTCGCCGAGGCGTCCGGCTTCATCGCCGAGCTCGTGCACGGCTACGACACGATCGTGGGCGAGCGCGGCCAGAAGCTGTCAGGCGGTCAGCGTCAGCGGCTGTCGATCGCCCGGGCCATCCTCGCCGACCCGCCGGTGCTGGTGCTCGACGAGGCCACCAGCGCCGTGGACAACGAGACCGAGGCCGCCATCCAGCGCTCGCTGGATCGCGTGTCCCGGGACCGCTCGGCGATCGTCATCGCCCACCGGCTCTCCACGGTGCGCGGCGCGGATCGCATCCACGTGCTCGACCGCGGCGAGGTCGTCGAGGCCGGCACCCACGAGGAGCTGCTGGCGCGCGACGGCCTGTACGCGGGGCTGTGGAAGGTGCAGACCGGTGAGGCCGTCGCCCACGGCTGAGGCGGCTGGGGGCGGGTGCTCAGCTGACCTCGCGACCGCTGATCGAGGTGGGCTCGACCTCGATCCACATCGTGCGTTGGTCCGGTGAGGTCCAGGCCTCGAAGCCGACGAGCTCCAGCGCCTCGAGCCGCGCGGCCTCGGTGACGATCCGCGCCACGCCGTGCAGCAGCACGGACCACCCGGCGCGGGTCTGGGGGTCGATCTGGTCCGCCTCGACGGCCACTGGCAGCTCGCGTGCCGCGACCGCCAGCTTCGTCCCGCTGGTGGTGCGCCAGCAGACGCGACCCTCGTGCACGAGGTGGTTCACCGGGAGCACGTCGATGCGTCCGTCGAGCACGACGCCCACCCGCGCGATCGGCACGGACGCGAGCCGCTCCCAGCTCGCCGCCTCGTCGAGCTCCTCGAGGTCGTGGTGGCCGTGCATGCTGCTCCCTCGCGTCGTCCGTCTCGACCCTAGACGTTCAGCATCTCGCCGTAGCCCTCACGGAAGCTCGGGTAGGCGGGCGCCCAGCTCAGCGAGCGCAGCAGCGCGTTGCTGCAGCGCTTGCTGCCGCGGTCCGGTGCGTCCTCGTCGCTGACGCGCGGCCCCTCGACACCGAGCTGCGCCGCCAGCCAGCGGTACACCTCGGCGCGGTCGGCCGGCTCGTCGTCGGTGCCGATCACCACCGG
>JBFGFG010000365.1:0-2008 GCA_041579655.1 Nitriliruptoraceae bacterium | reverse complement strand
TGGATCGAGCACATGGAGCGCGAGCTGGCCAAGGCCTACGCCAGGGGTTACGTCGGCCAGAACATCATGGGGTCGACGAGGGCGGCCGCCGGGTCCTCGTGCACGTCCCACACAACGTGACGCAGTCCGGTGCCCGCGATCGCGAGCAGCAGCTCAGGGTCGTGCAGCAGCACGACGTCGTGCTGCGGCGCCTCGGCGCGCAGCAGGCGCCGTGCGGCGAGCACCGCGCCGAGTCGACGTCGTCCGACGGCCCGCGGCAGCTCGAGGGTGCGCAGGCCGACCGGTGGTGTCTGGCCCGTCGCTGCCCACGGGCCGGCGTACGTGACGTCCCACCCCGCGCCGCGCAGCGCAGCGACCTCCCGGTGGAGGATCCGGGCGTCCTGCGGGCGGTGGACGATGGTGACCACCAGCGCCCGCAGCGGTCGTGCCTCGGTCACAGGATGACGACGTTGTCCGCCTCGATGCCCAGCCGGCGGTACACGCCGCGGGTGTCGAACACGACGTCCACCTCGGCGGCGACCTTCGCGTAGTCGAGCGCGTCGTGGTCGGTGAGCACCACGGCCATCGTCCAGCCGGCGTACGAGCCCTCGTGGTCCACGACCTCGTGGCCGAGCTTGCCGAGCCGCTCGGCGGGGACGTGCGGGTCGACCAGGCCGATGTGGCCACCACGACGGGCGAGGCGCTCGACGACGTCGAACGAGGGCGACTCGCGCTCGTCGGCGATGTTGCGCTTGTACGACAGGCCGAGCGCGAGGATCTTGGTGCCGAAGATCGGCAGGCCTCGGTCGTTGAGCTCGTCGATGATGCGGCTGGCGACCCAGTCCGGCATGTGGATGTTCACGTCCTCGGCGAGGTCGATGAAGCGGGTGGCGACCCTCGCCTCACGCGCGCGCCACGCGAGGAACTGGGGGTCCAGCGGGATGCAGTGGCCACCGACCCCGGGGCCCGGGTAGAACGCCTGGAAGCCGAACGGCTTGGTGGCGGCCGCGTCCACGACCTCCCAGATGTCGATGTCGAACGCGTGCGCGACCTGCGTGAGCTCGTTGATCATCGCGATGTTCACGGCGCGGTAGGTGTTCTCGAGCAGCTTGGTCAGCTCGGCGGCACGGGCTGTGGAGACCACGTGGACGTTGTCCACCAGCCGCCCGTACGCCGCTGCGGCGACCGCCCCGGAGATCTCGCTGACACCGCCGACGACCTTCGGGATCTGGGCGGTGCCGAGCACGTTGCCCGGGTCGACACGCTCCGGCGAGAACGCGACGAACACGTCTTCGTCCACCGTGAGCCCGGCGTCGGTGACGGCGGGCACGAGGATGTCCTCGGTGGTGCCGGGGTAGGTCGTGGACTCGAGCGAGACCAGCATCCCGGGCTGCACGACCTTGCGCACCGTGTCGGCGGCGGACTCGATGTAGGAGGTGTCGGGCTGGCGGTTGCGCCCCAGCGGCGACGGCACCGCGATGATGAGCGCGTCGGACGCCCGCAGGTCCTCGGCGTTCGCGGTGAAGCGCGCGCCGCTGGCCAGCGCTTCGGCGAGCTCGGCGTCGCTGACGTCCTCGACGTGGCTGATCCCGGCCATCATCGCGTCCACGCGCTCCTGCGAGACGTCGAAGCCGATCACGTCAAGGCCACGCTGCGCGGCGGTGACCGCGAGCGGCAGCCCGACGTAGCCGAGGCCGATGACACCGACCGTCCAGCGGTCCTCGGTGAACGAGCGGATGCGGTCGGTTGACACGGTGTGCTCCAGCAGGCTGTGACCTGCCGGAGGCTACCGCCGAGCCACCCGGCGACTCGGCGCTGGCGTCAGCCCAGGCCGCGGTGGAGGAACGTCGCCATCTGTGCCCGCGTGACCGGCTTGTCCGGGCAGAAGCGGGTGTTGTCCGGCGGGTTGCAGCCCTGGGTGATCCCGGCCGCCGCGAGCGAGTCGATGGAGCGCTGGTGCACCGTCCCGGCCGTGTCGGTGAACTGACCACCCTTCGCCGCTTGCAGTGACAGCGCGCGGGTCAGGAAC
>JBFGFG010000364.1:0-2030 GCA_041579655.1 Nitriliruptoraceae bacterium | reverse complement strand
TTCGACCTGGAGTTCACCCCCACGACGGGCATCCGCCGGTTCCACGTCGGCACGATGCCGACGCTGTCGCTGGCGGCGCTCGAGGCCGGCGCCGCGCAGGTCGCCGAGGTCGGCATCGACACCATCCGCGAGGTGTCGGTCAGCCTCACCGAGCTGATGATCGCGGAGGCCGAGGAGCACCTGACGCCGCTCGGGTTCACGCTGCGCTCCCCACGTGACGCGGCGCAGCGCGGCAGCCACGTCTCGCTGTCGCACCCCGACGCCTGGCCCATCACGCGGGCGCTGATCGAGGACGCCAAGGTGCTGCCCGACTTCCGCGCACCCGACAGCCTGCGGCTGGGCATCGCCCCGCTGTACATCAGCCACGTCGACGTGCACACCGCCGTCCAGCGCATCGCGACCGTCGTGCGGGAGGGGCTCCACGAGCGCCACCGCGACGCCGCCGCTGCGGTCACCTGACCGCGACCACCCAGACAGGACCACACCCATGCGTGACATGACCTACGGCGAGTACCTGCGCATCCCGCAGCTGCTCGAGCTGCAGGAGCTGCAGTCCGGCGCCGAGCACGACGAGCTGCTGTTCATCACCATCCACCAGGTGTACGAGCTGTGGTTCAAGCAGGTGCTGCACGAGCTCGACAAGCTGGTGGAGTGGGTCGACGCCGACGAGCTCGTGCGCGGCGGCCACCAGCTGGTGCGGGTGCTGAAGATCCTCAAGACGATGGTCGGACAGCTCGACGTGCTCGAGACGATGACGCCGCTGGAGTTCCTGTCGTTCCGCGACTTCCTCGGCAGCTCCAGCGGGTTCGAGTCGTGGCAGTTCCGAGAGCTCGAGTTCCTGCTCGGGCACAAGCAGGCGGTCCACGTGGAACGCTTCGAGGGCACGCCGGAGCACGCAGGGCTGCTGCGCCGCTACGAGGCCCCGAGCGTGTGGGCCCGGTTCCTGGTGCTGCTCGAGCGCCGCGGCTTCCCGGTGCCCGCCGAGGTGCTGGCGCTGCCGGCCACGCAGCGCACCGAGCCGCACGAGGGGGTGCAGGACGCGCTGGTCGCCGCCTACCGCCAGGAGACGGGGCTGGTGGAGTTCTGCGAGCTGCTCACCGACCTCGACGAGGGCCTGCAGGAGTGGCGCTACCGGCACGTGATGATGGTGATGCGCACCATCGGGACGAAGATGGGCACCGGCGGGTCCGAGGGTGCGGCGTACCTGCGCAACACCCTGTTCCAGCCGGTGTTCCCGGACCTGTGGGCCATCCGCGCCCGTCTGTGAGCGCTAGCGTCCGACGCAGCCACACAGGCCGCAGCACAAAGCAGGGGAACGTCACATGATCAACGCCTTCGTGCTCGTCAACGTCGAGCCGGCACACATCGCGACCGTGGCGTCGCGCATCGCCGAGATCGACGGCGTCGCGTCCGCACACTCGGTCGCCGGCGGGGTCGCGGACGTCATCGCGGTGCTCGAGGTGGAGGACCACGACGGCATCGCGCGCGTGGTCACCGAGCACCTGGTGCAGATGGAGGGTGTCGTCGGCACCCAGACCGCCATCGCGTTCCGGTCCTACGCTAGCTCCGAGCTCGACGCAGCGTTCGAGGGCTTCGGGGACTGACGCACGTCAGGTGGTCGCCGCCTCGCTGTCGGCCGACTCCGGCAGCCAGACGGTGAGCGTCGAACCGCGCTCGCCCGTCTCGAGCGAGAGGTCGGCACCGATCCGGCCGCACAGCATCCGAACGATGTACAGGCCGAGGCCGAACCCCCCCGCGCCCTCCTCGTGACCGCGCGTGAACGGCTCGAACAGCTGTCCGAGGGCAGTCTCGGGGAAGCCGAGTCCCTCGTCGTGCACCGCGACGCCGAAGCGGCCGTCCTCGTGCCACACGCCGCGGACGCGCACCGGGCCGTCGCTGTACTTGTGCGCGTTGGACACGAGGTTGGCGAGGATGCTGGCCAGCAGCGTCGGCTCGGTGGTCGCACGCACCGCCGGCACCGCGAGCTCGACGCGCTCGGCGTCGTCGAGCTCGATCGACTGGAGCGCCTC
>JBFGFG010000363.1:0-2083 GCA_041579655.1 Nitriliruptoraceae bacterium | reverse complement strand
GTTCGCCGCCGTTGCCATCGGCGACGCGACCGGCGCGGTCGCAGGCGGCGAGCCGGCCGCGTGGCTGGGCTACTACCGCACCCTCTCACGACGCGCCGTGCTCGACTGGGCCGTGCGGCGGACGCAACGTCGCCTGCCGATGCTGAAGGACCCGCGCACGCCGAACCCGCTGCGCGTCCCGGTCCAGGTGGTGTGGGGCGAGGACGACCCGGTGTTCCCGGTGCGGCTCGCCACGCGTGTGGCCCGCGACCTCGAGGCTGACCTCGACGTGCTGCCGGGGGTGGGGCACCACATCCACGTGGAGGACCCGCTCGGCCTGGCGCGTTGCATCCAGCGCTTCGCCGAGAAGGCCCACGTCGCCCCCGCCCGTGGCGAGGATGCGGCGGTCTGAGCGCCGCTAGGGTCCCGGCCATCACCCTGGACGATGGAGGCCATGTGCGCGTCGCGATCATGCTGTTCGACGGTGTCGAGGAGCTCGACTGGGCGGGCCCGTGGGAGGTGCTGACGATGTGGTCGGCGCTGGAGCGCCGCGCACGTCGCACCGACGTCGAGGTCGTGGCCGTCGCGGACAGCGACGCCCACGTCACCTGCGCCAAGGGCATCCGCGTGCTGCCGGACACGACGTGGACGGCGCTGGCCGACGCGGAGGAACGGCCCGACCTGCTGTTGGTCCCCGGCGGACGCGGCGTGCGTGCGCTGCTGGAGGACCCACCGACGCTGGCCCGTCTGCGTGAGCTGCACGCCGGCGGCACCCAGGTCGCCAGCGTCTGCACCGGCGCGCTGCTGCTGGCTGCGGCCGGCCTGCTCGAGCGTCGTCCCGCCACCACCCACCACGGCGCGCTCGACGAGCTCCGAGGCCTCGACGGCAGCTGTGAGGTGCGGGCCGGCGTGCGCTGGGTCGACGACGGTGACGTGCTGAGCGCGGCCGGCGTCTCGGCCGGCATCGACCTCGCCCTGCACCTGGTGGACCGCCACGCCGGCACCGAGATGGCCCGCGCCGTGCGCGAGGCCATGCAGTACGACCCCGAGCCGCCGGTGTGAACGAGCGCCACGTGTGGCCGGCTGCGGTGCTGTTCGACTGCGACGGGACGTTGCAGGACTCCGAGACGGTCACCGTGCAGGCGATGCGTGCGGCGCTCGCCGACCAGGGCCACGAGCTGACCGAGGCGCAGGTCGCGATGATGGTCGGCCACCCCTGGCCACACACCCGCTCGCTGTTCGTCGAGCTGTACGGGATGAGCGAGCGCGACCTCGAGCGCTACCTCGAGACCTGGCACCGAGCCGCTGGGCCCCTGCTGGAGGACCCTGCGCTGGTGTTCGACGACGTGACGCGGGTGCTGGACGAGCTCGGCTCCGCGGGGGTGCCGCTGGCCGTGGTGACCTCGTCCGGGCGCGAGCACCTCGCGAGGGCGCTGCGGCTGGAGCCGCTGCGTGACCGGTTCTCGGTGCAGGTCGCCCGCGAGGACGTCGAGCGCCACAAGCCGGACCCGCTGCCGTACGCCGCCGCGCTGGACGCGCTGCGCTGCCAGACCGGGCGTGCGCTGCTGGCGTCCGAGGTCGCGGTGGTCGAGGACAGCGAGGTCGGGGTGGCGGCGGGCCGTGCCGCGGGCTGCTGGACCGTGGCGATCGACCGCGGCACCGGGCTGCACGACCTCTCGGCGGCCGACCTTGTCGTCACCGAGCTGAGGACCGGCCACCTCGTCCGGCGCTGACGCTCAGGCGCCCCTCAGCAACACACGGCAGGATGCGCGACATGGAGACGGTGCTGGTGGTCGACGACGAGCGGGCGGTGCGTGACGCGCTGGACCGGGCGCTGCGCCTGTCCGGGTACGCCGTGGAGACCGCGGAGCACGGGCTGGACGGGCTGGCCAAGCTGGCGCAGCACCGCCCTGCCGCCGTGGTGCTGGACGTGTCGATGCCCGGCGTCGACGGGCTGGGCATGGCGCGCCGCATGCGCGCCGACGGGGACCGCACGCCGATCCTGATGCTCACCGCCCGCGACGCCGTGGACGACCGCGTCGCCGGCCTCGACGCCGGCGCCGACGACTACCTCGTCAAGCCGTTCGCGCTCGAGGAGCTGCTG
>JBFGFG010000362.1:0-2086 GCA_041579655.1 Nitriliruptoraceae bacterium | reverse complement strand
GACCCTGCTCGAATGGCTTCGCGAAGCCGTGGGCACCGGCACCAAGGAGGGCTGCGCTGAGGGCGAGTGCGGCGCATGCACCGTGCACCTCGACGGCGAGGCCGTGATGAGCTGCCTGGTGCCCGCGGCCCAGGCAGACGGCGCGATGCTGGTCGGTGGCGCGCGCGTCCAGTCCGTGCGCACGGGGGAGCTCCAGCTCGACGGTCGCGTGCTGCGGGCGTCACGCATCCTGGTCGCCGTCGACGGTGGGCTGGAGCGCCTGCTGCCGGACGTCGCGGCGGACGTGACCACCGTGCGGCTACAGATGCTGGCCACCGCGCCGGACGAGCCGCTGGGGCTCGACGTACCGCGCTACCACCGCGGTGGGCTCGACTACGTGCAGCAGTGGCCCGACGGGCGCCTGCTCGTCGGCGGCGGACGGGACCTCGACGCCGAGGCGACCGTCGGTGGCCCCGCGCGACCCTCCGCGCCGGTGCAGGCGCACCTCGACGCCTGGCGGGCAGCGCTCGGGTCGAGCGTTCCGGTCACGCATCGCTGGGCGGCGCACGCCGCGTTCCGACCCAGCCGGATGCCGTTGGACGTGCGGGCGATGCCGGGCGTGCACGTGGTGGGTGCGTACTCGGGGCACGGCAACGTGCTGGGCGGGCTGCTCGCCCGACGTGCTGCGCTGGCGCTGCTCGCTCAGGCGTCCACGTGACGCAGCAGGTGGCGGTCGAGCGCGCGCACTGACGTCTGGCCGGTGAGCGCCATCGTCAGGTCGAGCTCGGCCATGATCGAGCGCAGCACGTGGGTGACCCCGTCCTGTCCGGCCAGCCCCAGCCCGTACACCCACGGCCGTCCCACGAGCACCGCGCATGCGCCGAGGCACAGCGCGGTGAACACGTCCGCGCCTGAGCGGATGCCGGAGTCGAACAGCACCGGGACGTCCTCGACCGCGTCGACGATCTCGGGCAGCACCGTCAGCGCACCGATCGCGTTGTCGACCTGCCGGCCGCCGTGGTTGGAGACGATGATCCCGTCCACGCCGGAGGCCACCGCCTGGCGGGCGTCGTCGACGTGCTGGATGCCCTTGACGAGGATCGGCAGGTCGGTCACCGAGCGCAGCCAGTCGAGGTCGTCCCACGTGACGGTCTTGTCGGCGAACATCCCGATCCAGCGCAGCAGCGCCATCGGCACGTTCTCGTCCCACGGCTGCTCGAGCCCGGCGAGGAACGCCGGGTCGCTCTTGTAGTTGGCGAGCCCCTGCTCCTGGAGGAACGGCAGGTAGGCCGTCTCGAGGTCGCGCGGGCGCCACGCCAGCATCTTGGTGTCCAGCGTGACCACCACAGCGCCGTACCCGGCGGCCTCGGCGCGCTGCACGAACGACTCGGCCACGGAGCGCTCGGACGGCCAGTACAGCTGGAACCAGCGCGGGTTGTCGCCGGACGCCTCGGCGACCTCCTCGATGGTCGAGGACGCCGCGGTGGACAGCACGCACGGCACCCCCAGCGCCGCCGCGGCCCGCGCGACGGCGACCTCGGCGTCGGGGTGGATGATGGACTGCACGCCGACCGGCGCGGTCATGATCGGCGATGGCAGCCGCATGCCGAGCAGCTCCGTGGAGGTGTCGCGCTCGGAGACGTCCACCATCATCCGCGGCACGACCTTCCAGGCGTCGAACGCGCGGCGGTTCGCTGCCGCGGTCCGCTCGTCGCCGGCGCTGCCCGCGACGTACGCGAACGCGCCGGGGCTGAGCACCTCGCGGGCTGCGGCCTCCAGGCCGGCGTACGTCATCGGCAGCGCGGGCTTCACCCCGCCCATGCCCTGCAGGTAGATCTCGTTCTGGAAGGATGCGTGCTCGGTCACGATGACTCCCGGCGAAGGCGACCGCGCGGAGGCTAGAGGGTCAGTCCACGACCGTGTCGGGCGAGCGGCGGCCGGTGGCCACCAGCAGCCCGGCGAGCACGACCGGTGCGGCGAGGAAGAACGTGACCGGGGGCGCCTGCGCGAGCAGCCACCACGCCAGCGCGGTCGCGATCACCGGCTCGGCCAGCACCACGACACCGACGACGCTCGCCGGGACGCTCGAGAGCAGCGTGGTGAAGAT
>JBFGFG010000361.1:0-2091 GCA_041579655.1 Nitriliruptoraceae bacterium | reverse complement strand
GGCCCGGTGAGCACCTCGGTGAGGCTGCCGACGGTCTCGACGCGCTCGTGCTGGCCGCGCGGCAGGGTGTGGTGCGCCGCACCGAGGCCCCAGTGGGCGCCGCCACCGGGCGCGTCGTCGGCGCAGGCGAGCGCCTTGCCGAGCATCACGGCGTCCGCGCCGCAGGCGATGGCCGTGGCCACGTCGCCGCCGGTGCGGATGCCGCCGCCGGCGATGACCGCGACGTAGCGGCCGGCCTCCTCGAGGTAGCGCGAACGCGCCGCGGCGACCTCGGCGATCGCGGTGGCCTGCGGGACCATCACGCCGAGCGAGTCACGGGTGGAGGTGGCCGAGCCGACCCCCACGCCCACGATGACGCCGACCGCGCCGGTGCGCATCAGGTGCAGCGCGGACTTCATCGACGCCACGCCGCCCACGACGACCGGGATGTCGTAGCGCGCGGTGAAGTCGCGCAGGTCCAGCGGCTGGTCGCCCTCGTCGGCGACGGTCTGGGCGGTGGTGACCACACCCTGCACCACCAGCAGCTCCAGACCGGCCTCGAGCGCGGCGTGGTGGTAGCGCTCGACCTTCTGCGGCGTGAGCGCGCCCGCGGCCAGCGAGCCCGCGGCACGCAGCTCCTCGACACGCTGCCCGATCAGCTCCTCGCGGACCGGCTCGGCGTACAGCTGCTGCAGGCGGGCGGTCGCGGTCGGGCCCGGGGTCAGGCCCGAGATCTCGGCCAGCACCTCGGTGGGGTCCTCGTAACGGGTCCACAGACCCTCGAGGTTGAGCACGCCCTGACCACCAGCGGCCGAGACGGCGGCAGCCGTGGTGGGCGAGCTCACCGAGTCCAGCGGCGCCGACACCAGCGGCAGCGTGTACTCGTACGCGTCGAGGCGCCACGAGATGTCGACCTGGGTGCGGCTGCGCGTGCGCCGCCGCGGCACGATCGAGACCTCTCGCAGCTCGTACCCGCGTCGCGCGCGGCGTCCGCCACCGATGTCCACCTGACTCACGTCGTCCTCCATGCCAGCGCCGGCCCGCTCGGGGAGGCCGGTCGCGACCGCGCAGCGTACGGTGGCGGTTGCACGACGACCGCTGACGAGGACCCGATGCACGACGACGAGGACGAGTGGGAGGCCTCCGCGCCCCTGCCAGACGACGAGTCCCGGCTGGTCTCGCAGGACCTCGATGACCTCGAGGCCTTCGAGCGCGTGTTCGCCGACGAGGGCATCAAGGGTGTCTCGATGTGGTGCCACGACTGCGAGGACGAGCACTTCTACCGCTGGGACCTGCTGCGCGGCTCGCTGACCACGCTGCTGGAGACGGGCGAGATCCCCGTGCACGAGCCGGCGTTCTCGCCGGACCCCGACGAGTACGTGCCGTGGGAGTACGCGCGCGGCTACGTCGACGCGCTGCGCGACGCCGGCGTGGACCAGCGGCTGCCCGTCACCGTGTGCCCCCGCTGCGCCATGCCGCTCGACGGTCCGCTCGAGGCCGCCAACTGGTGCCCGCGCTGCGCCGCACCGCTGCAGGCCGCGCGCCTGCGCGAGGCCATGGCGGCCGCCGGCCTCACCGACGACCAGGTCCAGGACGTGCTGCGCGCAGCCGGCCTGCCCACCATCGGTCGCGCCGAGTGAAGCCCCGAACGGCGGGGCGATCGTGAGTGTCGAGGACTGATGCGGCCGAGCCACCTCACCCCGTAACGTCCAGACGGCCCCTGAACGTCGAACTAGCAGCAGGACGTGCCGTGCCCATCGAGACGACCACGATCGCCGGGCTGTTCATCGTTCGCCAGCCGACGCACGGTGACCGGCGCGGGTTCTTCCGGCAGACCTACGTGCTCGACGAGCTGGCCGAGGCCCTGGGACGCACGCCCACCTTCGTTCAGGGCAACCACGCCCGGAGCGCTCCCGGCGTCCTGCGCGGCTTCCACGCCGAGCCGTGGGACAAGCTCGTCTACGTGACGTCCGGCTCGGTTGTCGCTGTCGTCGCCGACATCCGTCCGGACAGCCCCACGTTCGGCGAGCACGTGGCAGTGCCCCTGGGGGACGACAGCGACGGTCGACCGCGGCTGTTCATCAGCGAGGGGCTCGGCAACTCGTACTGCGT
>JBFGFG010000360.1:0-2111 GCA_041579655.1 Nitriliruptoraceae bacterium | reverse complement strand
CCGAGCTTCACCCACGACACCTGGACGTGGTCGATCGCGCCCTGCAGCAGCAGCCGCGCGACCGCGTGGACCCGGCGGTCCTCGTCCGGCGTCGAGCCCGGTCGCGCCACGCCGGCGAGGTAGATCGGTGCGAGCTGGTGCACGAACGGCAGCGGCACGAACTCGGTGAAGCCGCCGGTGTCCTCCTGGATCGCCCGCAGCCGCTTGATGTGCGAGACCCAGTGCCCCGGGTGGTCCACGTGCCCGTACATCATCGTGGAGCTGCTCGGCAGGCCGACCTCGTGGGCGGTGCGCACCACGTGCTCCCACGTGTCGGCGGGCAGCTTGCCCTTGGTCAGCACCCAGCGCACGTCGTCGTCGAGGATCTCGGCGGCCGTGCCCGGGATCGACCCCAGCCCGCGCGCCTTGGCCTCGGTGAGCCACTCGCGCACCGAGATGCCGAGCTTGGCGGCGCCGTTGACGATCTCCATCGGGCTGAAGGCGTGCACGTGCATCTGCGGCACGCGCGCCTTCACCGCGTCGAGCACCGCGAAGTAGTGGTCACCCGGCAGGTCGGGGTGGATGCCGCCCTGCATGCAGACCTCGGTGGCCCCCAGCGCCCACGCGTCGGCCACACGGTCCGCGATCTGGTCCATCCCGAGGGTGTAGGCATCGGGGTCGTCACGCCGCTGCGCGAACGCGCAGAACCGGCAGCCGACGTAGCAGACGTTGGTGAAGTTGAGGTTGCGGTTCACGATGTAGGTGACGTCGTCGCCGACCGCGTCGCGTCGCACCTCGTCAGCCGCGCGAGCGAGGGCCTCGAGGTCGGCGCCCTGCACGTCGAACAGCAGGCGCGCGTCGGCGTCGTCGAGCACCGTGCCGGACTGCGCCGACGCGAGCACGGCCGCAACGTCACGTGACAGCCCGGGGCCGGTCGCGCGCTGCTCGGGCGCGATGCCGTGCGCCGCCGCCACCGCGCCGAGGTCGCCGTACACGTCGCGGTGCAGCGAGTCCGCGGCCTGCGCCGAGCGGGCGTTGCGACCGTCGGCCGCCGAGCCCCCGGCCTCGTCGCCACCGATGACCGCGTCCATGGCTGCGGTGGTGTCGCGCAGCGTCAGCGTCGGCGCCTGCCAGGGCTGCGGCTCCGGCAGGTGGCCCTCGCGGGCCAGCCCCAGCGGTGTCGCGAGGTCGCTGACCGGCCTGGCCATGCGGGCGTCCAGCCACGGGTCCGGGCGCGTCGCCCACTCCGGGTAGACGCACAGCCGCTCCGAGAGCGTGAAGCCGGCCGCGGCGGTGCGCTCGGCCAGCGCGTCGAGGTGCGGCCACGGCTTCTCGGGGTTGACGTGGTCCGGCGTGATCGGCGAGACCCCGCCCACGTCGTCGATGCCGGCAGCCAGCAGCTCAGCCTCGCGGCCCGGGGAGAGGTTCGGCGGGGCCTGCACGTGCACCGTGGGGCCCATCACGATGCGCGCGACGGCGACCGCCGCCATCACCTCGTGCACCGGAGGCGACAGCTGCAGCCGCATCGCGGTGTCGGGCTTGGGCACGAAGTGCTGGACGATCACCTCCTGGAGGTGGCCGTAGCGACGGTGCGAGTCGCGCAGCGCCAGCAGCGTGTCGGCGCGCTCCTCGATCGTCTCGCCGATGCCGATCAGCAGCCCCGAGGTGAACGGGATCGCCAAGCGACCGGCGTCCTCGAGCATCCGAAGCCGGACCGCCGGGTCCTTGTCGGGCGCGTTGTGGTGCGCCTGGCCCTTCTCGAGCAGCCGCTCGGAGGTGGACTCCAGCATCAGCCCCATCGACGCCGCGACGGGCCGCAGCAGGTTCATCTCGTCCCAGCTGAGCACGCCTGGGTTGAGGTGCGGCAGCAGGCCGGTCTCCTCGATCACCCGGATCGCGACCGCCCGCAGGTACGCGACCGTCGAGTCGTAGCCGTGCGCGTCGAGCCACGCCCGCGCGGCCGGGTAGCGCTCCTCCGGCCGGTCCCCGAGGGTGAACAGCGCCTCCTTGCACCCCGCAGCCTGGCCGGCGCGCGCGATGTCGAGCACCTGGTCCGGCGACAGGTAGGCCGGCACGTCGCCCTTCGGCGGCCACGCGAAGGTGCAGTAGCCGCAGGCGTCACGGCACAGGTG
>JBFGFG010000359.1:0-2133 GCA_041579655.1 Nitriliruptoraceae bacterium | reverse complement strand
GCGTTCTCGGCCACGTAGGCCGGCGTCAGGTCGGCGGTCAGCAGGGTCGCCGAGGCGTCCCCGAGCCCGAGGTCCACGTCGATCTGCACCAGCGCCTTGTCCATGCGGGCCGCGACGTTGCCGCGGTCGAAGTTGACGGCCGTACCGAAGCGGCACACGGTCACCCCGGCGAAGCGCACCTGCACGCGGTCGGGGTCGAACGTGACCTGGCTGGTGCCCATCGCTGCCAGCACCCGTCCCCAGTTGGGGTCGGCGCCGTGCAGCGCGGCGCGGAACAGCGTCGATGAGGTGACGGCCCGGGCGAGCGCGACCGCGTCCGCCTCGGTGCGGGCACCACCGACGGTGACCTCCGCGACCTTCGTGGTGCCCTCGCCGTCCTCGACGATCGCCCGCGCGAGCTGGGCGCAGACCTGCTCGAGCCCGGCCTGCAGCGCGGTGAGACCCGGTGGCTTCTTCGCCGCGCCCGACGCGAGCACCACCACGGTGTCGTTGGTCGAGCCGCAGGAGTCGATGCTGATGCGGTTGAACGTGCGGTTGATGGCCTGGCGCAGCATCGGGCGCAGCACGGCGCCGCTGAGCGGCGCGTCGGTGGTCAGCACGCACAGCATCGTGGCCATCGCCGGCTCGATCATCCCGGCGCCCTTGGCGATGCCACCGATGCGGCACGATCCCTGCTCGTCGCGCACCTCGACGGCGACCTGCTTGATGCGGGTGTCGGTGGTGGTGATCGCCTCGGCGGCGGCCGCCCCGTGCTGCGGGTCGCGCCCGAGCGCACCCACCACGTCCGGGAGCCCGGCCAGCAGCGTCTGCACGGGCATGCGCACGCCGATGATGCCGGTGGAGAGCGGGACGACGTCGTCCGGCTCGCAGCCGAGCAGCCGGGCGGTCTCGGCGCAGGTGTCGGTGGTGTCGCGCAGGCCAGCCTCACCGGTGCAGGCGTTGGCGTTGCCGGCGTTGACGACCACGGCGCGGGCGTAGCCGTCCGCGACGTGGTCCTCGGTGACGATGCAGGGCGCGGCCTTGACCTGGTTGGTGGTGGTCACCGCCGCCACACCGGCGCGCTCGTCGGCGACGATCAGCGCCAGGTCTGGCTTGCCGGACGGCTTCAGGCCCGCGGCGACACCCGCAGCGCGGAAGCCGGCCGGAGAGGTCACCCCGCCGCCGGGCAGGGAGGTGACGTGGTCGTCGGGCGCAGGTCCGAAGGTCATGGGTGGCTCACGGGTAGGTGCCGTACGGCGTCAGGCCGGTGGTCTCACCGAGTCCGAGGAGCAGGTTGACGTTCTGCAACGCCTGCCCCGCGGCGCCCTTGCCGAGGTTGTCGATCGCGCTGGATGCGACCACACGACCGGTGCGCTCGTCCACGACCGCCGACAGCTGGCAGCCGTTGGAGCCGTGCAGCGCCTTGGTGGTGGGCCAGGTCCCGGCCGGCAGCACGTGCACGAACGGCTCGTGGTCGTAGGCGTCACGCAGCGCGTCATCGACGTCGGACTGGGTCACGCCCTCGCGCAGCATCGCCGTGCCGGTGGCGAGCAGGCCACGGGCCGTGGGCAGCAGGTGCGGCGTGAACTGCACCGGGCCCGGCGCGTGGCCGTCGTGTGCCAGCCACTGCTCGATCTCGCCGGTGTGGCGGTGCGTCGGCGCCCCGTACGCGCTCACGCTGCCGTGCACGTGCGCGAAGTGCAGCCCGTCCTTCGCGGCGCGACCGGCGCCGGAGGTCCCGGACATCGCGTCCACGACGATCGAGCCCGCCTCGACCAGCGGCAGCAGCGGGCGCAGCATCAGCATCGTGGCCGTCGGGTAGCAGCCCGGGTTGGCGACGAGCATCGCGCCCTCGAGCGCAGCTCGGTGGTGCTCGGGCAGGCCGTACGCGGCGGGTGCGAGCTGCGGGTGGGGGTGCACCTCGCCGTACCACTGCTCGAAGCCCTCGGGCGTGAGCCGGAAGGCCGCGGAGAGGTCCACGACCGGGGTTCCACCCGCCACCAGCTTCGGGGCGAGCTTGAGCGCCGGACCGTGCGGCGTGGCCAGCACGACCAGGTCCAGCGCCCCGAGCGCGTCGAGGTCGACGGCGTCGAACACCCGGGTGCCCGGCAGGTTCGGGAACAGGCTGTCGACCCGCTCCCCCGCCTTGCTGTG
>JBFGFG010000358.1:0-2145 GCA_041579655.1 Nitriliruptoraceae bacterium | reverse complement strand
GAGCTCCATGTAGGCCGCGATGTTGGTGACGGCGAAGTCGAACTGGACGGTGCCGGCCGGCAGCGCCGAGTTCGGGGCCGGGATCGCCTTCGTGGTGATCAGCTGCGTGCCGCCGCTGAGCACGTCCACACCGTCGATCGTGATCGTGACCGAGAGGTCGTCGAGCGTGTACGCGGCGCTGGTCGGCGCGATGGCGTGCAGGTCGAAGTCCATCACGTCGATCGGTCCGGTGAACGAGCCGGCCGCGTGCAGCGCCGAGCCGGTGTCGTCACCTGCGGTGCGGCCCGCGCCGACGCCGGCCGAGCCAGCCCCGCCGCCGGCCGAGACCGAGGTGGTCGGCGCGGTGGTGTTCCAGCCGACGACGGGCTGCGCGCCGACGTCGCTGAGGTTGGACGCCTTGGTGGTCGAGCCGTGCAGGTAGGTGTCGAGCTGGCACGCGACGACGTCGTCCTCGGCCGTGGTCTCGTCACCCTCGATGGCGACGTAGCAGCCCTCGGGGGCGCCGGCGGCGACCATCGAGAGGGCCAGGGGCAGCGCGAGGGCGGCTGCGGTGAAGGTCTTGATGCGCACGGGTGCGTCTCCGGGGAGCTGGGTCAGTACCCACGGTCTTCGCCGCGCGCTGCCTGCGGTCCTGCACAGCCGTGGCGGGCGTGTCCGGGGTGCGCGCTCCTGCGCATCCGAGACCTGCAGGGCGGGCAGCGCGGAGGGCCGCCGGGGCGCATGCGGGCACGGCCGGACCCGCCGGGGCGTCAGGCCCAGGCGGGGAGCGGTCGTTCGACGTCGAGCAGGTCCCACAGGTCGGGCTGTGGGTCGGGCGCTTCGAGCGCGCCCGGTCGTCCGCGGGGTCTGGACTCGAGCAGGGTCCCGTTGCGGCGGCAGACCAGCGATCCGGTGATCGGGTCGAGCTGCAGCTCCCACTCCTGGCGGTGCGCCTGGAGGTGGTGTGCGCGACACAGGGCGATCAGGTTGTCCGGGTCGTGATCGCCGCCGTCGGCGCGGTGCACGATGTGGTGCACGTCCACCCATGCGGCGGGGGCGTCGCAGCCGGGCCAGCGGCAGCCGCGGTCCCGGGCGAGCACGGCCTGTCGCGTCAGCGCGGGGACCTCGGTGCGTGCGGCGATGCGCGTGAGCGGCCGCTCGCCCTCGGTCAGCTGCACGATGAGCTCGGCGTGGCACGCGAGCGCCTCGAGCGTGCGCGCCGTGATCGTCGGTGTGGGGCCGGGGCGGCCGAGCGACAGCGTGCCTGCGACGGTGTCGGTGACGTCGGCGAGGTCCACGTGCACGACCACCTGCGGGCGGGCACGGCCACCTTCGGCGCGTTGGGAGGCGAGGGCGACGAGGCCCTCGGCGAGCTGCTGGCTACGAGGTGTGTGCGGGCTCGGTGGACCGGCCGAGGCCTCGACGGCTGCCGTGAGCGTGGCGAAGCCGGCGTCGTCGAGGTGGCCCTTGACGCCGCCACCACCGAGCAGGGACGGCTGCAGCGACAGGTGCACCGCCGCGACGGACGCGTCCTCGGCGTCCTGTGCCTCCCGCGCGGACAGCAGCTGCTTCACCTGCGCGTCGCAGATCGCCAGCGGGCGGTCGGGTGACATCGTCGCGCCGGCGAACGCCGCGTCCGCGACGATGCCGTCGATGCGCTGCGACTCGCTGTCGCTGAGGATCGCGGTGCGGTCACACACGGCGCCGAGCTGCGCGAGCGTGAGGAAGCCCAGGCGGAACGCCCGGTACGTCTCGGGCAGCACCCGGATGCGGTCGGCGATCCGGCGAAGACGCACGACCTCGCCACGCGAGCGACGGCACACCAGCCGGGCGTAGTCGTCCAGCGGCATCCCCTCGACGGCCATCGTGCCCCGCCACGTGCGGGCCTCGACGTACGCCTCGAGCAGCCCGACCTCCGCGGCGTGCAGCGCGTGGGACCACGCGGACAGCGCACCGGTCGGCACGTCGTACCGGTCGGTCAGCGGGGAGTCGGGGGTCGTCGTCATGAGGCGCAGCGCACCCGCGTACTCGAACAGATGTTCGAGTCAATCCACAGGGCGCACAGCCTGCCGACGGGAGCGCACGGCGACGCCGATCACTCGACCCACGGCCCGATCCCGCGTACGCGTGTGGGCGTGATCCGCGTCACGAAGCCGGGCGGTGGGT
>JBFGFG010000357.1:0-2160 GCA_041579655.1 Nitriliruptoraceae bacterium | reverse complement strand
TCGCGACGCCGGTGACGACGTCCTCGAGCGAGACCTGCACCGGCACCAGCACGTCGCGGCCCTGCGAGGTCGCGCGGGCACGCCCGCCACCGCCGCCACCGAAGAACGCGTCCAGCACGTCCCCGAGGCCGCCGAATCCGAACGGGTCGCCCTGACCCGCACCGCCCCCGTTCGGACGGCTCGTGCCGTCGTCACCGAAGCGGTCGTAGCGAGCCTTGCTCTGCGGGTCGGAGAGGACGGTGTGCGCGTGCGTGACGCGCTTGAACTCGTCCTCGTCACCCCCGGTGTCGGGGTGGGACTCGCGGGCTCGCCGGCGGTAGGCGCGCTTGATGTCCTCGGGCGTCGCGTCAGGCGCGACGCCGAGGACCTCGTAGAGGTCTGCGGACACGATGTTGCTCCGGGAGGGTCAGTCGGTGCGCTCCGCGCCGGCGAGACCGGCGAGGGTGCGCTCGAGCGCTTCGGACACGGCACGGACGGTCGACAGCGCCGATCCGTAGTCCATGCGGGTGGGGCCGAGCACGCCGAGGGAGCCGCTGCGGACCACCTCGTAGCGCTGGGACACCATGGAAGTGTGGCGCAGGTCCTCGACGTCGTGCTCCGCCCCGATGCGCGCCAGCGGGGCGGCGCTCGTGCCGGCGGTGTCGTCCAGGACGCGTGCGAGGGTGGTGCGCTCCTCGAGCAGCTCAAGCAGGCGCGACAGCGCGGTCCGCTCGATGCCCTCGTCGCCGGCGAGCGCGGCCTGTCCCCCGACGTACACGCGGCGCACGAGCTCGACCGCGACGTCGGCAGCGGTGGCGGTGTGCACGGCCCGCATGATCGGGCGCAGCTCGGCGGGTGACTGCTCCACGAGCTGACCGACGGCGTCGTGCACGGCCGGCATCCGACGGCCGAGCACGTGCTCGGCCAGCACGGCGCGCACGCGGCTGACGTCGCTCTCGGAGACCTGCTGGTCGATGTCGACCATGCGACGCACGACCCGACCGGTGTCGTCCACCAGCAGCAGCAGCGCGCTGGACGGGGTGAGCGTGACGAGCTCGACCAGCTTGCAGCGGGCCTCGTCCATCGTGGGGGCGACCACCAGCGCCACGAGGTGGGTGAGCTGCGCGAGCACGCCCGACGCCCGCAGCATCAGGTCCTCGGCGTCGCGTGCGGAGCCGAGCAGCTCGTCGATCAGCTCGGCACGGCGCGCGTCGAGCCCACCGACCTCGAGCAGGTCCACGAACGCGCGGTAGCCCTTGTCGGTGGGGATGCGGCCCGCGGAGGTGTGCGGCTGGTCGATGTAGCCACGCTCCTCGAGCGCAGCCATCTCGTTGCGCACGGTCGCCGAGGACACGTTCAGCCCTGCGGAGTCCACCACACGGCTGGAGCCCACCGGCTGACCGTTCGCGACGAAGTCCGCGACGATCGAGCGCAGGATGCGGGCCTTGCGCTCGTCGAGGTCGTCGGGCAGGCGTGGGTCGTCCTCACGGTCGCTCACGGATGCACCTCCTTCGACGTCGTCGGCGGTTGACGAGGGTAGCGCCCGCTGGCACTCGACCCTCGGGTCTGCCAACGCCCGGCACCGGGCATGCTCGCGCCGCCACCGGTGGCGCCCGAGCGCCTAGGCTGGCCGAGTCCGGACACACACACGGGGAACCAGTGGCCACCAAGGAACGCAGCACGAAGCAGGTCGTGGACGACACGCGCCTGCACCTCAAGGAGCTGGTCGACGCGCACGTCGAGCTGGCGAAGGTCGAGGTCACCGGCGCCATCGGCGAGGTCGGCAAGGCCATCGCGCCGTTCGTCGTGGCCGCGGTGCTGGCGCTGTACCTGCTGGCGTTCTACGCCGTCACCGCAGCGAAGGCGATCTCGATCGGGCTGCCCGAGTGGGCCGCGTGGCTCATCGTCAGCGGCGCGCTGACCCTGATCATCCTGCTGCTCGCCCTGGTCGGCAGGTCGAAGCTGAAGAAGCTCGACACCTCCCCCAAGGAGACCCAGGAGTCGGTCAAGCAGACCGTCGCGTGGGCCAAGGCACGGACCAACAAGGCAGACAGCTGATGGCGACCAACGACTCCACCGCAGCAGCACGCGCCCGCGTGGCAGCCGCCCGCGCGGCGCTCGACTCCGACGTCGCGACGCTGACCGACCGCCTGCCCGGCGCCTCGAGCATCGCGACCGGCG
>JBFGFG010000356.1:0-2227 GCA_041579655.1 Nitriliruptoraceae bacterium | reverse complement strand
CGTCGGGCTCCCCTGATCCCCCGATAGGTCAGTCCGTGAGGTCCGGCGCGCGCGCCGGACCTCACGGACTGACCTATCGGGGGATCAGGGGAGCCCGACGCAGTCGGCCTCGCCGACGAGCCGGCGCGAGCACGCCGGCACCAAGGAGACGGGCCGGAGGCGGCCCGCGTTAGCGGCGATGTCCGATCTCGCCAGCGCTCCGCAGCTCAGTCAGCCGTGACGCCACCCGCGATGACGGCCACGGTCACCTCGAAGCCGGGGGCGGCGGCGAGCACGCTGCGTGCGACCTCGGTGCCACCGGTGACGTCCACGCCCAGGTGCGGCACGTCGAGGTCGATCGCCTCCTCGCCGAGCAGCGACTTGAGGTTGCCGCCCACGACGTTGACGAGCTCGCCCACCGCGTCGGCCGCGTCGGCCGCGCCGACCTCACCACGCGGGATGCCGAACATCCGCGCCGCGACGGCGCGGGCGAACGACTCGGTCGCACGCACCACCACGTGCCCGTCCCATCCACCGGTGGCGATCAGGGACGCCGTGAAGGCGCGCGGGCCCGTCTCGTGCTCGGCGTGGTACAGGTCGAGCTCGACGCCCGGCGCCCACACCTCGATCATCAGCTCGTCGATGTCATCGCTGGTGAGTCCCATGTGGGCGTGCTCCTGTCCGGTGTCCTGAAGACGGTGGTGCGTCCGACGCGCTCGGGGGTGAGCGCGACGTCCATGCTGATGGTGGTCTCGGAGGAGCCGAGCACGACCACGCCGCCCGGCACCGTCACCTCGGCCAGCCGACGCAGCATCGCCTGCTTCGTCGGCACGTCGAAGTAGATCAACACGTTGCGCAGCAACGAGATGTCGTACGGCCCCATCGGGCCCCAGCTGTCGACGAGGTTCATCGTCCGGAACGAGCACCACGACCGCAGCTGCTCGGTGACGACGAAGTGGCGCCCGTCCTGACGGAAGTAGCGCAGCATCGCTGCGGGCAGGCCACGGTTGACCTCCAGCTGCGTGTAGCGGCCGGCGTTCGCGCGCGCCACGGCGTCGCGCGACAGGTCGAAGCCCTCGATGCGCACGTCCCACGCGTCGAGCTGCGGGAACTCCGTGCGCAGCAACATCGCGATCGAGTACGCCTCCTGGCCTGTCGAGCACGCGCCCGACAGGATGCGCAGCTGACGGGTCGCGGCGTTGCGCTCGATGAGCTGCGGGATGAGCTCGTCGCGCAGCGAGTCGAACGGGTGCAGGTCGCGGAAGAACGACGTCTCGTTCGTCGTCATCGCGTCCACGACGTCGGCGGCGAGCTCCGGGTCGGAGGCGAGCCCCGTGAGGATCTCCGAGAGCGTGCACTCGCGCTGACGCGCCAGCGGCGCCAGCCGGTTCTCGACGAGGTACTCCTTGCCGTCCTCGAGGTCGATGCCGCTGCGGGCCTTGAGGAACACCCGGAAGTCCTGGAACTGGTGCGGGAGAATCGGCGTCACGACGGCACCCTCCCCGTCTCGCGGTCCGGCCTCGCGGCGCGGGCGACCACGGCCATCGCCGACAACGTCAGCGCGTCCGCGATCTCGGACAGCGGCAGCACCTTGGACGCGGCGCCGGCCTCCACCACCGCACCGGGCATCCCCCACACGACGCTGGTGCCCTGGTCCTGGGCGATCACCGTGGCGCCGGCTGCGTGCAGCTGGACCGCGCCGAGCATGCCGTCCTGCCCCATCCCGGAGATGACGCACGCCACCACCCGGCGGCCGTACGCCGCGGCGCTGCGGAACAGCACGTCGGCGGAGGGGCGGCACGAGTTCTCGGGCGGCTCGGCCGACAGCACGGTGCGACAGCCGACGGAGCGAGCGTCGATCGCGAGGTGCCGGTCCCCCGGGGCGAGGTAGGCCACGCCGGGCTCGAGCGGCTCGTCGCCCGCAGCCTCCACCACGCGCAGCGCAGAGCGGCCGTCGAGCCGCCGTGCGAGCAGCGACGTGAAGTGGGGCGGCATGTGCTGCACCACGAGGATCGGCAGCGGGAAGTCCGCCGGCAGCGCCGAGAACACCTCCGACAACGCGTCCGGCCCGCCCGTCGAGGACGCGATCACGCACACCCCGCGGTCCGAGGTCGTCGTCGGGCGCGCCCGTCGTCGCGTCGAGGCGGGGCCCTGGGCAGCGGGACGCCGCGCGCGTGGGGTGGGCGCTGGCTCGACCACCGGTGCCGTGGCCGTGGCCGTCACCGTGGCCGTGACGGGGGCGGTCGCG
>JBFGFG010000355.1:0-2265 GCA_041579655.1 Nitriliruptoraceae bacterium | reverse complement strand
GGGGGCCGAGCGGGTTGTGGGTCAGCACGTAGCTGGCTCCGGACGCCGCGACCGCCTCGACGATGCCGCGGTCCGGGGCTCCCGAGAAGTCGTTGAGCAGCTGCGCGCCCGCCGCGAGCACGGCTCGTGCCGCGACCGGCTCGTAGGTGTCCACCGAGACCGCGATGCCTCTGTCGTGCAACGCCGACACGATCGGCACGAGCAGGCCTGCCTGGGCCTCGCCGTCCACCAGGGCCGCGCCGAGCGCCGCGGACTGCGCGCCGAGGTCGATGATCGCGGCGCCCTCGGCGGACGCGGCCTTGGCGGCGACCACGCGGCCGTCGAGGTCCAACGTCGCGCGCGGGTCCGAGAACGAGTCGGTGTTGAGGTTCACCACGGCCATCAACGACGGCCCGTGGGCGGCGACCCACGCCGGGTCGGTGGACTGCTCCATCACGCCTCCGCTCTTCCCCGAGGACGCTATCCCCAGCGTCATCGTCTGGTGATGATCGGCACGAGCATCGTCCGTGCGAAGGTGCGCGCGGCCTCGTCGTCCTCGCGTGGGATCACGCCCTCGGGCGTCAGCATCAGCGAGTGACACACGCGCACGATCAGCTCGGCCAACGGCACCGCGTCCACCTCCGCCGCGAGACCGCGGTGCTGGGCGGCGCGGATCTTCGACGCGAGGTACTCCCGCGCCGCGAAGATAACGGGGCCCGCCATCGTCGTCGCGTACGCCAGCCCCCAGGCACCGTCCTGCGCGATCGTGGACGCGATCAGCGAGTCCTCCCGGACGTAGCGCAGGGTCGCGACGAACCCCTCCACGACCTGCTCCTCGAAGCCCTCGACCTGCTCGGTGATGATGTCCAGCTCACGCAGATAGTCGCGCAGCTCGCTCAGCAGCACGGCCTCGACCAGCGCATCCTTCGTCGCGAACTTCCGGTAGACGGTCGCGCGTCCGATGCCGGCCGACTTCGCGACCTGCTCCATCGTGGTGCCGCGCAGCCCTTCGAACGCGAACAGCGCTCGTGCTCCGTCGAGCACGCGCTGCCCGGTCTCGTCGACGTCCGACAGCTCGGACGTCGCGCGGCCCAGCAGGTCCAGCGGCTCGAACCCGCCCAGCAGCCCGTCGGGGGAGGCGTCGATCGTCGGCTCCGATGCTCGGCGCTCGTGAGACACCGACACTAGGGTTGTCTCACGACCAGCGCACGTGGTGTGGACGGCCGGACCTCCGGCCCGACGGCCAGCGCTCGATCCGTGGGAGCCACCGATGCCCTCCACCTCGCGCACCCGACCGACGCCGGTCGAGGCCCCGCTCGCCACGATCCAGACGGTGTTGAACCCCGCGACCGGGCTCGAGGCCGGCGCCGTCGAGGTGCTCGACGAGGAGGCGGTCGCTGCGCTCGTCGCGCGGGCCCGTGCCGCCCAGCCGGGGTGGGACGCGATGGGTGTGCGCCGGCGAGCAGCCGTCGTGGACCGCTTCCGCAGACGGCTCATCGCGCACCGCCACCTGATGATCGAGGCACTGCAAGCCGAGGCCGGCAAGACCTACGAGGATGCGAACGCCGACCTGCTGGTGGTGCTCGCGTGGGCGCAGCAGCTCGCGGCGAAGGCCGAGCGCTGGCTCGCGGACGAGCACCCGGCATCGACGTCGGTGTTCTCGCTCGGGCGGCGGAACCTCGTCACGCGCCGGGCGGTCGGCGTCGTCGGGGTGATCGGTCCGTGGAACGTGCCGCTGACGCTGACCGTCGGCGACGCGCTGCCCGCGCTGCTGGCGGGCAACACCGTGGTGCTCAAGCCGTCCGAGCTGACGCCACTCTCGGCGCAGCTCGCCGCCGCGATGTTCGTCGAGGCCGGTGGCCCCCCGGACGTGCTGTGCGTGGCGACCGGCGACGGCTCGACCGGCGCGGCGCTGGTGGGGCACGTCGACCACATCCACTTCACCGGCTCGGACCGGACCGGGCGCGTGGTCGCCGCGCGGGCAGCCGAGCGGCTGATCGGCTGCAGCCTCGAGCTCGGCGGCAAGGACGCGATGGTTGTGCTCGCGGACGCCGACCTCGACCGGGCCACGGCCGCGTGCGTGCACTACGCGCTGTTCAACACCGGCCAGGTCTGCATGGGCGTGGAGCGGGTGTACGTCGAGGCGTCCGTCCACGACGCATTCGTCGCAGCCGTGACCGCCCGCGTCGAGGCGCTGCGCCAGCACGCGCCCGGTGGCCCCGGCACCACCGACCTCGGCGCGATCATCAGCCCGGCCCAGCTCGAGCTCGTGGCCGAGCACGTCGC
>JBFGFG010000354.1:0-2276 GCA_041579655.1 Nitriliruptoraceae bacterium | reverse complement strand
TCGCTGCTGCCCAGGCGCTTGGGGAACAGCACGTCACGCTTGAGGGAGTCCTTGAACGCCTCCGAGGCCTCGCCCTCGCCGTAGATCGGGGTGTCGATGAGACCGGGCGCGACGCAGTTGATGCGCACGCCGACGGTGGCCAGGTCACGCGCGATCGGCGTGCGGGTCAACACGATCGCGCCTGGGTTGATCGACACGCCGATCTACGGCAGCGGCGAGGCGTCGGAGGCGTTCAAGGACAGCCTCAAGCGCGACGTGCTGTTCCCCAAGCGCCTGGGCAGCAGCGACGAGCTGGCCCGGATGGTCGTCGAGCTGCTCACCAACCCCTACGTCAACGCCGAGGTCGTGCGGGTCGACGGCGGCGCGCGGCTGCAGCCCAAGTAGCGGTCACCGCTCGCGCTGCTGCACGGTGAGCGCCTCGTTGCCCGGACCGAACCACAGCGTGCGCTGCGGGAACGGGATGGTGATGCCGGCCGCGTCCAGCGCCGTCTTGACCTGCTGGGCGACGGCGCTGCGCACCCGCCACCGGCTGGCGATGTCGGCGGCGTGCCAGTAGCGCAGCGCGATGTCGATCGAGGACTCCCCGAACTGCCGCACCCACGCCTCCGGTGACGGGTGCTCGCGCACCCCCTCGGCCTGCGCGCAGGCCGCGAGCAGCACCTCGCGGGCCTGCTGCAGGTCGGCGTCGTAGGAGACCCCGACCATCAGCTCGGTGCGGCTGGTCGGCGTGCGCGTGTAGTTCACGATCGCGCCCTTGAGCACCTCGGCGTTGGGCAGGTAGACCGTCAGCCCGTCGTAGGTGGTCAGCACGACGGCGCGCAGGTTGACGTCGTCGACGACGCCCTCGAAGTCGCCGAGCTTGACCTGGTCGCCGATGCGGAAGGGCCGCCGGACCTGCAGGAGCACGCCGGCGATGAGGTTCTGCAGGATGTCCTGCGCCGCGAAGGCCAGCGCGATGCCGCCGACACCGAGCGCACCGAGCAGTGGGCCGACCCGGATCCCGGCCACGCTCAGGGCATAGACCACTCCGATGGCGACGACGACCAGACCGAGGAAACGGCCCAGCATCTTCCCCACGTAGCGATCGGCGTCCCCTCGGTCGACCGCACGCACGAGCGCGACCCGCAGCAGCACCGCGAGCATGATCGAGCCGACGAAGACTGCCGTGGCGAGCAGGGCCTGGTTGAGGTTCACGTCCTCGAGCATGGGCCCCATGCTGCCAAAGAACGCCTAGAGCAGGCCGCGTTCACGCAGCTCGAGCGTGCCCGCGTCGGCGTCGAGCACGGCGGGGACGCCGTACGGAAACGCGAGGTTGCGGTCGTCGTGGCCGGTCGGCACGTCCCAGAGCATGGGTACGCCGAGTGGGGCCAGCCGGTCCTGCATCAACCGACGCACCGTCTCCGCCGGGCCGCAGTCGGTGAACTGGCCGACGGCGATCCCGCTCACCCCGTCGAACCACCCGGACCGCAGCAGCTGGGTGATCAACCGGTCGAGCTTGTAGCCGTCCTCGCCGACGTCCTCGAGCACCGCGATGGAGCCGGTTGCCGGCCGGGAGTTCCGTGACCCGATCTCGGCCGCGAGCAGCGCCACGTTGCCACCGACCAGCACGCCCTCGGCGCGACCGGGCACCAGTACCGGCACGGGTTTCGGGGTGAGCGACACGACGGACTCCGGCTCGAACAGCAGCGCGCGCAAGTGCTCCCGGGACTCGTCGTCACCCGAGCCGAGGCTCGTGACCACAGGACCGTGGACCGTGGAGATCCCCAGCCGGGCCGCGAAGGCCTGATGCAACGCGGTGATGTCGGAGAAGCCCACGAGCACCTTCGGCCCGGCCGTCGCGAGCGCCTCCCAGTCGAGCAGGTCCACCATCCGCTGCACGCCGTAACCGCCGCGGGCGCAGAACACGGCGGCGGTGTCCTCATCGCACCACGCCTCGGTGAACTGGTGCGCGCGGGCGGCGTCCTTGGCCGACAGGTAGTCGAAGTCGGTGTCCCTGCCGCGACTGTTCTCGGTCTCCCTGACCACCAGGCCCCAGGACTCGAGGACGGCGAGCCCCGCGTCGAGACGCGTGCCGTCCACCGGTCCGGCGGGTGCGGTCACCGCCACTACGTCACCGACGTCCAGCCGCCGTGGCCGCAGCAGCGGCCGACCGGGCCTTCGCGGCGCGAGCGTCTCCGCCTTCCGACGGCGCAGCCCCGCCCGGATCAGGCGCGAGATCAGCTCCCGGCTGGTGACCGGAGTAGCCCCTGCCGCGACGACCGTGTCGTAACGATCCG
>JBFGFG010000353.1:0-2304 GCA_041579655.1 Nitriliruptoraceae bacterium | reverse complement strand
GGGCTCACCCACCTGCGGGAGACAGGTGGGTGAGCCAGCGGAGGGGTGTTGCTGTTCTTGGGTCAGGCGCTGACGCCCAGGAGGCCGCGGACGTGTCCCTCGAGCTTGCGCTTGATGCGCTGCAGGGCGTTGTCGATCGACTTCACGTGGCGGCCGAGCATCTCGGCGATCTCCTGGTAGGAGCGCCCCTCGACGTACAGCTGCAGGACGTTGGCCTCGAGGTCGGACAGCACCTCGTCGAACAGCTCGCGCAGCTTCTCGAGCTGGTCGGACTGGACCAGGTGCGAGAGCGGGTCGGCGGCGGGCTCGACGGCGACGGTGTCGGCGACGGTGCGGCCCTTCTCGCCGTGCTGCGGGCGGTCGAACGACACGTAGGTGTTGAGCGGCGAGTGCTTCTGGCGGGTCGCGGTCTTGATGGCGGTGAGGATCTGGCGGGTGATGCACAGCTCGGCGAACGAGCGGAAGCTGGCGCCGTGGTCCGGTCGGTAGTCACGCACGGCCTTGTACAGACCGATCATGCCCTCCTGGATGACGTCCTCGCGGTCACCACCGACGAGGAAGTAGGAGCGCGCCTTGGCCCGTGCGAAGCGGCGGTAGCGCACCAGGAGCTCGTCGAGCGCCTCGGAGCGTCCGTCGCGGACGGCCTGGACCAGCTGCTCGTCGGACAGCCGCTCGGTCGACGCCACGGCACGGCGGTGTGAGCCGCGTGTGAGGGACTTCGCCTCGTTCGTCATGCCGTCTCCCGGACGGAGGAGTCTTGGTGTGCTCCGTCGAAGGGAACAACGAGACGTCGCCCCACAGGGATACGAAGTTCCTTCACGAGCGCTCCACGCGCGCACGCAGTGCGCATTGACGTTCGTCGAACGCTCGTTCCTGACCGTTCAGACGAAGCTCATCCGGCGGGCCGACGACGTGCCCCGTCGATGGTGTACAGCGCCACCGCGGCAGCGACGGAAGCGTTCAGAGAGGCGATCTGACCCCGCATGGGCAGCTTCACCAGCTGATCACACGCGTCGCGGGTGAGCCGCGCGAGACCCTTGCCCTCAGCCCCGACGACCAGAACGACCGGTTCCGAGACGAGGTTGGAGTCCGCGAGCTCCACGGACGCGTCCGCGTCCAGCCCGAGGGACCACACCGGTCTGTCGGCAACCTGGCGCAAGGTCTTGACCAGGTTCCCGATGCGGATCACGGGCAGGTGCGCGAGCGCCCCGGCTGCCGCCTTCTCGGCGGTGGGCGTCACGTGCACGGCCCGACGCCCAGGCACCAGCACGCCGTGCGCGCCGATCGCCTCGGCGGTGCGACAGATCGACCCGAGGTTGTGCGGGTCGGTGACGCCGTCCAGCGCGACGAGCAGCGGGGTCTCGCCGGGCGTCTTGTCGACGCGGTCGAGCACCGCCTCGAGCTCTTGGTACGGGAACGCCGGCGCCATCGCGACCACGCCCTGGTGCACCAGCCCCTCGGCCAGACCGTCGAGCTCGTCGCGCCGCACGCGCCGCACGGTCACCCGCTGGCGCTTCGCCTCGCCCATGAGGTCGTCGAACACCTCGCTGTCGGAGCGGGTGTCGGCCACGACCACCTCGTGGACCTTGCGCCCCGCCCGCAGCAGCTCGCGGACGGGGTGCAGGCCTATGACGATCCGCTGGTCGCTCACGCCTCGTCCGAGGTGCCGAGACCGAGCGTGGGATCGAGGTACCAGCGGGGGCCCGTCGGTCGGTCCTCCAGCACGACCCCGGCTGCGGCCAGCTCGTCGCGGGCAGCGTCCGCCGCAGCGAAGTCCTTCGCGGCGCGGGCGTCGGCGCGACGCTTGACGGCGGCCTCGACCAGCGGCGCCACGCGGGCGCCGGCGGCGCGGTTGGCGTCGAGCACCTCACCCATGCCGAGGCCGAGCACCTCGTCGGCGAGCTCGAGCAGCAGCGCGCGCAGCGCCACGGCGTCGGCGGTCGCCTGCGCGTCGCCCTTCTCGGCGGCGGTGAGCCGGTCGTTGCCGTCCGACACGATCGCGTGCAGCACGGCCACGGCCTGCGGCGCGTTGAGGTCGTTCTCCATGGCCTCGGCGAAGGCCGCACGGTGGCCGGCGACGACGTCGGCGTCGGCGGCCGGCTCGACCTCGTGCTCACCGAGGACCAGCTCGGTCGTGCGTGCGAAGGTCACGAAGCGGGTGAAGGCCGTGGCGCCGTCCGACAGTCGCGACTCGTCGAAGGTCAGCGGCGAGCGGTGGTGCGCACTGAGGTACCAGAGGCGCAGCGGCCCCCGACCCCAGCGGGCGACGGCCTCGTCGAGGGACACGATGTTCCCGATCGACTT
>JBFGFG010000352.1:0-2345 GCA_041579655.1 Nitriliruptoraceae bacterium | reverse complement strand
GCAGGCGCAGGCCCGGCGTGGTCTTGCGGGTGTCGCGCACGACGCAGTCGGTGCCGTCGATCGCGTCGGCGAACGCACGGGTGTGCGTGGCGACGCCGCTGATCTGGCACAGGATGTTGAGCATCGTCCGCTCGGCGGTCAGCACGCTGCGCAGCGGGCCGCTGATCTCGGCGAGCACGTCGCCGCGGGCGACCCCGTCACCGTCGCCGACGTAGGCCGAGACCTCGATGCGGGGGTCGACCTGACGGGCGACCTCCTCCACCACAGCCAGACCGGCCACGACGCCGTCGGCGCGCGCCACGAGGTGCGCGCGACCGCGGGTGTCCACGGGCACGGTCGTGGCGGAGGTGATGTCACCACGGCTGCCGAGGTCCTCGGCGAGCGCCTTGGCCACGACGCGACGCACGGCGCGCTCGAGCTGGGTGGGGTCCACGGCGCCGAGCATCACGGGCACCTCGGGACGCTCGCCGGGCGCGAGCGGCGTCAGCTGGGCGGCGTCGGTCGCCACGTCACCGGAGGTCGCGTCGCGCGCGCCCGCAGCGTCGTCCTCGGCCTGCGCGACGGAGGACGGATCCGTGACGGACCCGTCCTCGCCGGTCTGCGCGTCGCCGCGCTTGGAGTTACGCCACCGCACCAGCGACCTCCGGTCCGATGTCCGCCACGCGGTTGTTGTCGTCGACGAAGACGACGGTGGGCTCGTGGGCACGCGCGTCGGCGTCCTCGAGCTCGGCGTACGAGATGATGATGATCTTGTCTCCCGGGTAGACCTGCCGTGCGGCAGCGCCGTTGAGACCGATGATGCCAGACCCGCGCTCACCTTCGATGACATACGTCTCGAGACGGTTGCCGTTGTTGTTGTCGACGATCTGGACCTTCTCGTTGGGGAGCAGGTCTGCCGCCTCCATCAGGTCCTTGTCGATCGTGATCGAGCCGACGTACTCCAGGTTCGCCTGGGTGACCGTCGCGCGGTGGAGCTTGGACTTCATCATGATGCGGCGCATTGTGCGTGCCTTCCCCGTCTCGCCCCGAGGGTGCGATCGGTGTCGGTGTCAGGAGGTGGCGGCGAGCAGCCGGTCCTCATCGTCCTCGTCGCCGATCAACACGTTGTCGATCAGTCGGGCGGGGCCGACGAAGGCAGCAACAGCCACCAGGAGCCCCTTCGGTGTCACGGTCCCGTCCTGCTGTCCCTGACGTGCCTCTCCGCGCTGTTGGGCGTCGAAGGGCGGTCGGGGGGGCTGCAGGGTGGTGGGGTCGAGCACCTCGAGGTAGTCGAGGCGAGCGTCCGGGGCTTCTGACAGGGTAACGGTGGCGGCATCGGCCAGCATTCCGGCTCCCGGAGGCATCCCTGCGGCCCTCGCCTCGCGCGCTGCGAGCACGGCGGCACGCAGGGCACGCGACAGCACCCGCGCCGTGACGCGGTCCTCGTCGCTGAGGTAGCGGTTGCGCGAGGACATCGCGAGGCCGTCGGGCTCGCGCACGATCGGCGCGCCAACGATGCGCACCGGCTGGTCGAGGTCGGCGACGATGCGGCGGATCACGGTCAGCTGCTGGAAGTCCTTGCGGCCGTACACCACCACGTCGGGTCCGACGATGTTGTGGAGCTTGGTCACCACCAGGCCCACGCCGTCGAAGTGGCCGGGACGTCGCGCCCCGCACAGCCGCTCGGTCAGCCCTGCCACCAGCACGCGGGTGGGGACAGGGACGCCCTGCGGGTAGACCTCGGACGCGTCCGGTGCGAACACGTGGTCGGGCGCGTCCTCGCCGAGCGAGCGCAGCGCCGCCTCGTCGCCCTCGAGGTCGCGGGGGTAGCTGTCGAGGTCCTCGCCCGGCCCGAACTGCGTCGGGTTCACGAAGATGCTCACCACCACGACGTCCGCGTGCCGGCGCGCCTCGGTGACCAGCGACAGGTGCCCGGCGTGCAGCGCGCCCATGGTGGGCACCAGCGCCACGCTGCGACCGGCTGCCCGGTGCGCTGCCACGGCCGCGCGGACCTCGGCGATCGTCGTCAGTCGGTCCACGGTGCGTCATGTCGTGCGTCGGCGAGCAGCGCGGCGATGGCCGCGCGCGTGGTCGGGTCGAGCCCTGCGGCCCCCTGGTCGAGCACCACCGCCTGCAGCGCCCGGTACGCCTGCCCCAGCCGCGGGACGTCGGCGTCCAGCGCCGTGAGGTGGCGCGCGACCGTCCCGACGTCGCCGCGCACCACCGGGCCGGTCAGCGCCGTGGACCCGTCCTGCAGCACGTTGCGCACGCTGGCCTCGACCAGCGGACCGAGCACGCGCCGCGGCGTCGCCACACCGGCGCCGAGCAGCACCTGGCGCGCGACGGCGACGGCCGCGCCCGCCGCG
>JBFGFG010000351.1:0-2352 GCA_041579655.1 Nitriliruptoraceae bacterium | reverse complement strand
GCCGCGCGCGCCGGCAGCGACCAGCGCGCCGAGGTGCAGGTCCAGCGTGGCCTCGCCGAGCTCGCGCTGGCCGAGGGCCGCCATCTGGACGCGAGCCGGGCCGCCGGCGAGGCGCTCGCCGTCGCGCAGCGGCTCGGCCTCGAGGAGTTCATCGCCGACCTCGCGTCGCTCGAGGGGCTGGCAGCCGTGCGGGGGTCGGACGCGCTGGATGCTGACCTGGTCGAGGCGGCGCGCGCGCTGGTGGCGTCGCACCTCGACACCAGCGCCGAGCCGCACCGGATCCACCTCCGGCTGGCGGTGCTCGCGGACGCTGCCGACGAGCCCGAGGCTGCGCGGACGCACTACGTGCAGGCGCGCGCACTGCTCGACGCGGCGCTGGTGCCGCTCGACGAGCGCACAC
Organism: Nitriliruptoraceae bacterium; assembly: GCA_041579655.1. Classification (GTDB taxonomy): domain Bacteria; phylum Actinomycetota; class Nitriliruptoria; order Nitriliruptorales; family Nitriliruptoraceae; genus JBFGFG01. The sequence continues at coordinate 1,952 of JBFGFG010000351.1, read as the reverse complement.
GCACGCACGCGGTGGCGCAGGTGGCAGAGCACCGGGCCATCGTCGAGGGGGCACAGACGGTCGCGCCCCGGCCGGTCGAGCTCAGGCTGGCTCGGCTGGACGCCCCGCGTGGGCGCGCGCTGGTCCCCGACGAGCTCGTCACCGTCGCGCTCGAGCTCCCGCCCGTGCCACAGACCCCCACGGGCCGCCGCGACCAGCTGCTGACGCTGCTCGGTCAGGTCCGCCACCGTGGTGCCCAGGCCACCATCGAGGACCTCAGCTCGCTGCTGGACGTGAGCGCCTCGACGGTGCGTCGCGACCTGCGGGCGCTGCGAGCTGCGGGCCACGACGTGGCCACGCGCGGCACCGGGACCGGGTGACGAACGCGGGCTGTCACCCGGTGACCACCTAGCCGGTGTTGTGCGGAGTGCGTGGCGAGACACCCGCGAGACACCTCCACCGCATGCTCCTGTCGTTGACCACCACGCAGGGAGCACCTCATGAAGAAGCGCATCGTCACGACCGTCTCGATCTGGGCGGCCATGCTCGTCCTCACCGCACAGCCGGCCCTGGCTGGCACCGCGTACATGGGGTGACGGCAGCGATCGACGCCTCAGCGCCTGTGCACAACCTCGTCACGACCTCACGAGCCACGGCCCGATGACGGGGACCGTGCCGTGGCTCGTGGGGCTCGCGATCGTCTCCGTGACGATCGCGCTGTTCCTGCTGCGCCGCGAGGCGGTCCGCGGCGCAGCAGCCACAGCGCTGCAGCAGCAGGTCGGCCGCGAGATGCAGGAGGTCGCCAGGCTCCGCTCGGCGTTCCTGCGCAACATCTCGCACGAGCTGCGCACGCCGCTGACGAACGTGATCGGGTACGCCGAGACGCTCGAGGAGTACCGCGACCAGCTCACGCCCGAGCAGACCGTGCAGTTCGTCCAGCGGACGCTCGTCAACGCGCGCCGGCTCGAGCGGCACGTGCTGGACCTGCTCGACCTCGACGAGCTGACCCGCGTCGACGCGCCTGGTCATCCGGCGCCGGTGATCGTGCGTGACCTGCTCACCGAGGTCGTCACCAGCCTGCAGGTCGAGGACCACGAGGTCCACGTGCTGTCCTCCGCAGGGGTGGTGCTGGTGGACCCGACCCGGCTGCGGCGGATCGTGCACGAGCTTGCGCGCAACGTGCTGCGACACACGCCGCCGGGCACCCGCGTGACGATCACCGCGACCGCCACCACCAGCCGGCTGCGGCTGGCCGTGGAGGACGACGGGCCGGGCGTCGACCCGGCCGTGCTCGGGGACGCGTTCGAGCCGTTCGTGCAGGGCAGCGGCGCCGAGCAGTCCGCATCCCCCGGGCTCGGGATCGGGCTCTCGTTGGTGCGCCGCTACACCGAGCTCATCGGTGGAACCGTGCAGCTGCAGGTGCCGGAGGGCGGAGGAACCCGGGTCGTGGTGACGCTGCCGGCCATGCCCGCCCGCGCGGTGGGCAGCGGGGGACGCGGCGGCTCGCTGTCGCTGGTCGGTGCCGGGGTGCTGCCGCCGTTGTCGTCACCGCTCTCGTCCGGCGTGGTCGGGGGCTCGCGAGGAACCCGTGAGCCCGGACCCAGCGCGACACCCCGACGTCATGGGCGCCCAGCGCCTCATCGCTGCGACGGTGGGCAGGGGACCGACGAGGTCAGGGACAGCTCCTAGCCGCCCGATCGCGCCGCTCGCGCCAGAGCGCCGTCGCTCGAGCGCACGGCTGTTGGTGAGCGCGTAGCGTCGTGCAGATGGATGCATCTGAACCGTTGGTGACGGCCCGAGGGCTCGTCAAGGAGTACGGCGAGCTGACCGCGGTGCGCGGCATCGACGTGGACGTGCAGCGCGGCGAGCTGTTCGGCTTCCTCGGGCCCAACGGCGCGGGCAAGTCCACCACGATGCGCATGATCGGCACCACGACGCCCCGCACCTCCGGTGACCTGTCGGTGCTGGGCATG
>JBFGFG010000350.1:0-2361 GCA_041579655.1 Nitriliruptoraceae bacterium | reverse complement strand
GGCCTGCTCGCGGCGGGCGGTGCGGCGCGACGTCGCGGCGGCGACGGGCGCGTACGCCGCGGCGACGCCGATGAACAGCGGCGCGATGACGCCGCCGAACACCGACCACCCCAGGCCGGCGCCGAGCCCCATCAGCACCGCCGAGGTCGCGAGGAACTCCGGCACCCCGACGCGCTCGAGCCCGGCCTGCGCCAGCAGCGTGCCGAGGTCGACCTGCCGACGCGTCCGCGCGAACGGCGTGGGCGAGACGCCGACACCGCGCCAGCCGAGCACCACGCTGGTGAACACGAGGAACACCCCGTACCCCGCGAGGACGGCCAGCACGAACGCGATCAGCTGCGGGTTCATCGGGCCTGCTCGAGGCTCGGCAGCGCGCCGGTGCCGCGGGACGGGTCGAGCAGGTCGACGAGGTCCAGCCCGGCGTGCTCCATCGCCCGCTTGAGGCGCGACGGGATCGCGCCGGTCCACACCAGCGGCGAGCTCGCGGTGGGCCGGTCGAACACCGTGGTGACGGTGAACTGCGTCGCGCTGTCGCCGCCGGCGAGGTCCTCGACGCACGCGATCTCGGTGACGACCGGTCGCCCGTCGATGCGCTGCTGGTGGATCACCACGTCGATCGCCTCGGTGACCAGCGAGTTCAGCGCTGCCACCGGCAGCTCGGAGCGGGTGTCGGCGAGCTGGCAGATGAACCGCAGGCGCGACAGCGCCTGGCGCGCGGAACCGGCGTGGATCGTGGTGTAGCCCGTGACGCCCGACGACAGCGTCAGCAGCAGCGGCAGCGCCTCCTGGTCGCGCACCTCGCCCACGATCGCGACGTCCGGCGCCATGCGCAGGAAGCCGCTGACCAAGCGGCGCAGGTCGACCGGGGCGCGGTCGGGGCGGCCGGCGCGGGTCTGCATCGAGGCGACGTTCGGCAGCGGCACGTCGACCTCGAACACCTCCTCGGCGGTGACCACGCGCAGCGACGGGTCCAGCTCGGCGGTGCAGCACGACAGCATCGTGGTCTTGCCCGAGCCGGGCGGGCCGGCGAACACCATCGACGAGCGCGCCGTCACGCACGCGCGCAGGAACGCGGCCGCCTGGCTGGTGAGCATCGCCCGCTCGACCAGCTCGTCCAGCGAGCGGAACGCCACGCCGGTGAACTTGCGGATGTTGACGATCAGGTGGCTGTCGCGACCGACGTCGCGGTGCACGATGTGCAGCCGCGAGCCGTCGTCGAGCTGGGCGTCCTGGAGGCCCTCGGACGCGTCGAGCTTGCGGTGCGCAGTGGAGGCCTCGTCGAGCAGCTTGGTGAGGGTGCGCACGACGTGCTCGTCGTCGTGGAACGCCTCGTCGTGGTAGCCGGAGACGCCCGAGTGGCGCTTGACGAAGATCTGGTCGGGCGCGTTGATCATCACCTCCCAGACGTCGTCGTCGCTGAGCAGCGACGTGAGCGGGCCGTACCGGGCGAGGTTGCGGAAGGCGCGCTCGGCGATCAGGTCAGGGGCGAGCAGGTCGTACGGCCGCGTGCCGTGCTTGTGGTCCAGCGACCACTGCTGCACCTCCTCCTCGATCAGCGTGCGCAGGCGCCCCTCGGCGGCATCGCCGTCGAGGTCCAGCAGCTGCTCCTTGGCGCGCTCGAGCACCAGGGTCTCGATCTCGACCAGCGGGGATCCGGTGCTCATGCCACGTCCTCGCCGTCGAGGTCGATCTCGTCCATGCCGCCCGTGCCGATGCCCAACGAGCCGGGCACCACCGCCACCGGCACGGCGGCCATCGCCTCGCTGCCGCGGGGCGTCTCCAGCAGCGGCGCGATCGCTGCGGCGAGCACGTCTGGCAGCGGTGCCGGCAGCGCGACGCCGTCGCGGATCGCGGTCTCGACGCGGCGCTCGGGCAGGTGCACCGGCGAGCTGAGCTGGCGACCACCGAGCTGGCCCTCGAGCAGCCCGGCGAGCGCCTTGGTCAGCTCGGCGCGGTGGCGGCCGGCGCGGGGGGCACGGTTGAGCACGGTGACGACGCGCTGCGGCGGCACCCCGAACGCGAGCAGGTCACCGAGCAGCCGGGCCAGGGAGTACAGCCCCTTCACCGTGGGGTCGCCGACGACCACCACGGCGTCCGCGCGACCGAGCGTCAGCCGTGAGGCGAGGTGGCGCTCCTCGACGTCCGCCGAGCCGGTCTCGACCTCGCCCTCCACGTCCGGATCGACGTCAGCGACGGTCACGTCGAACGCCCGCTGGAGCCCGGACAGGCTCGACTCGAGCGCCTTGGGGCGCAGCGCCGTCCACTGCCGTGCACGGCGCAGCCCCAGCAGCAGCCGGTAGCCGCGGGCGGGCACCGCGAACGTCTGCTCGATCACGGTGGTGCGCGGCGGGTCGCCGGCGC
>JBFGFG010000349.1:0-2406 GCA_041579655.1 Nitriliruptoraceae bacterium | reverse complement strand
GTCGCCTCGCCGAGGGCGGTCATCACCGGCACGGACGCCATCTCGAAGCAGGTCAGGTGCCCCACCAGCGCGCCGCGCAGCCGCCGGTGCAGGCCGAACATCGACACGAGGTTCACGGTGGCCAGCATCCAGCCGGGCACGGCGTCGAGGTACGCGCCGTAGCCCGCGTCCAAGCCCAGCCGGTCCAGGTGCAGCGCGAACAGCTCCGAGTGCATGTCGGCGACGCTGCCCTCGCCGTACTCGTCGTGCTGGATCGTGACCAGGGCGGCCTTGGCCCGTCCGGTCAGCCGCGGCAGGGCCCACGAGTGCGGGTCGGCCTCCTTGAGCTGGTACGGCGAGCGAAGCACGGCCTGCTCTCTCAGGTGGGTCAGCTCGCCCCGTGCTCGGCACCAGCCGGACACGGAGCTGTCGGGGTGCGGCGTGTGCGTCATCTGCTCGCCGAGCCAGGGGATCAGCGCGTGGGGCGTGGGCACGTCGCCGACCAGCTCGCGCACAGCCGCCTCGAACTCGCGCTCGAGGACGCTGCGCAGGTGCAGCAGCACCGGGTCCCACTCCCAGCGGTCATCCACGCCGATGAAGCCTCGGTAGTGCAGCTCGTACAGCACGTACAGCGCGAGCTGCGCGTCCTCACCGAGCGGGTCGGGGGCGGTGGTGAGCTCGGGCGCGCTGGCGGGGACGGCGGCGTCCGGCGCGTCGCGCAGCAGCCGCAGCACGTGCTCGCTGACGGGGCCGCGCGGCGCGGGCAGCCCGGCTCGGGTCTGACGCTGGATCGCGGGGCGCTCCCCGGCATCGATCGTGGGCTGGACGGTGGTCACGGGCGCTCCGGCGCTGGGTTCGGGCGAGCCATGCCCGGATCGTCCGGTCCGTAGTCAGCCGTCGTCAGCCGGTGGGGAGCCGTCCGTCGTCGATCGCGTCGCCCCAGGCGTGCACCGCGTCGTGGCAGGCGTCCACGGTCGGGACCAGCGCGAGCCGCATCCAGCCCTCGCCGCCGGGACCGAACGCCTCGCCCGGTGAGGCCACGATCGAGGCCTGCAGCAGCGCCTCGGCGTACGCGGCGCTGTCGCCGCCCGGCGCGCGGAACCACACGTAGAACGTCGCGTCGCTGCCGGAGACCTCGATGCCGCGCTCGGCCATGAACGCGAGCACGACCTCGCGCTTCTCGGCGAAGATCGTCCTGCGCTCGTCCACGTGCGCCTGCTCGGACCAAGCGGCGATGGTCGCGGCCTGGACGAAGTCGGGCGAGGCGGTGCCGATGTTCGGTCGCAGCACCCGCAGCCGGCGCACGACCTCGGCGTCACCGACGATCGCGGCGGCGCGGTACCCGGTCATGCCGGAGCGCTTCGACAGCGACACGAACGCGACCACGTTGCCGAAGTCACCGTCGTCGCACGCCTCGAGCGCGGACGGCGCGGGCTCGTCGAACCAGACCTCCTGGTAGCACTCGTCGCTGGCCAGCAGCACGTCGTGCGCCCGCGCACAGGCCAGCTGGTCGCGCAGCCACGGCAGGTCGACCGTCGCGCCCGTGGGGTTGTGCGGGTAGTTGATCCACGCCACGCACGCGCGGTCGAGCCGCGCGTCGGACATCGCGGTCAGGTCCAGCCGCCAGCCGTCGTCGGGCGTGAGCACGCTCGGGTCGGGCACGCCACCGGCGAAGCGCGCGCCGCGGTCGTACACCGGGTAGCCGGGCGTGCCGAACAGCACGTGGCGCTTCGGGCCGTCGCGGTCGACCATCGCCAGCGGCAGGTGGAAGATCGCCTCCTTCGAGCCGGCGGCCGGGACCACGTGCACGTCCGGGTCGAGGCCGCGCACGCCGTGGCGTCGCTGCATGAACCCGACCACCGCGCGGCGCAACGCTGGCTGCCCGGCCGCGGTGGGGTAGCGCGACACCGGCCCGACCGCGTCGACGAGCGCGTCGCGGATGAACGTCGGCGTCGGCTCGTCGGGGTCACCGATCGAGAAGTCGTGCACCACCGCGCCGCTGGCGCGCAGGTCGTTTGCGAGGTCCTGCAGACGCGCCAGCGGGTAGCCGCCGAGGTCGTCGAGGACGGGGTTGGACGTCAGGGCCACGGGCCACCTCCACAGGGCCTCGACGCTACCGAGCGCGCGTAGGCTGCAGCGCCCGAGCCCGAAGCACCCGATCCGACAGGACCACCGTGGCGACCGCGTACCTCGGACCGGCCGGCTCGCTGAGCCACGACGCGGCCATCGAGGCAGCCTCCGCAGGGACCGTCGACGACGAGCTGCTGGCCGTCGGCAGCATCTCCGCGGCGCTGGACATGGTGGAGCGCGACGAGGTCGCGTGGGCGGTCGTCCCGTTCGAGGACGCGATCGTCGGCGGCGTGCGCGAGACGGTCGACCACCTCGTGCACGAGACCACCCGGGCGCTCGTGCTCGCGAAGGTCGAGG
>JBFGFG010000348.1:0-2408 GCA_041579655.1 Nitriliruptoraceae bacterium | reverse complement strand
GCCCACCCACGCCACGGGGCCGCCGCGGGCGCCCACCTGCTGCGGGTGCTGCGCGCCGCCGGCGTCGCGACGGCGTCGTTCGAGTCGGCCTTCCCGGTCGCGATCGCCGAGCCGGCCGACCCGCTGGCCGACCAGCCCGGCGTGGCCTGGCGTGCGCTGCTCGACGGGCGTGGTCTCGACGGAGGTCGGGCAGCGACTGCCGTGCGCGCCGTGCGTGGCGCCGACGGCACGGTCGGGGCGCTCCCCGCGGGCGTCGCCGTGCCGGCCGCCCAGCAGACCGCCGCGCTCGAGGCCCTCACCACCTGGATCGCGTGGTTCGAGCGACTGCTCGGCACGCCCGGGACCGGAGGCGTTCCTGCCCCTGCACCCGCTGACCAGGCCGCGCCCTCGTGGCAGCCGAACCGCCAGGAGTACGCGCTGGCGGTCTCGGCAGACCTCGGTGACGGCGAGATCGTGCTGTCCTCCAAGCAGTACGTGGACGGCCACCTCGACTGGTACGACTTCGTCGCCGAGACCGGGCCGTCGCTGGGCGCACCCGCCGACCGGGCGAGCGTCGTGCGCGTGCCCGCGATGCTGCCCTCACCCGTGCGCTACCCCGGCATGCCGGCCGACCGGCTGTGGGAGTTCGAGGACGCCGAGGTCAACCTCGGCGGGCTGCAGACCGGCCCCGGCGACCTCGGTCGGCTGCTGCTGGCCGAGTTCGGGCTGGTGTTCAGCAACGACTGGTTCGTGGTCCCCGTCGACCTGCGTGTCGGCACGCTGTTCCGCGTCGACGAGCTGGTCGTGCGCGACACGTTCGGCGTCGCCACCACGGTCGGCCCGTCGGTCAGCCGCACGGGCGCGCCGTGGGAGATGTTCGAGCTCTCGACCGGGACCAGCCGCGGGGCGTCGCAGCTGCAGGAGCTGTTCTTCCTCCCACCCGTCGTCCCGCGGCGGTTCGAGGGCGACGCCATCGAGGAGGTCCGCATCCTGCGCGACGAGATGGCGAACCTCGTGTGGGGCGTCGAGCGGATGGTCCCCGGCGTCAGCGGCGAGGCGTACGACCGCGCGCTGGAGTCCACCAACCTCGGCGTCCACCAGCAGCTGGTCGGCGACCCCGGCGACGCCCAGCTCGTCTACCGCCTGCAGACCCCGGTGCCCGACCACTGGATCCCGTTCGCGCCCATCGCGGCCGCGCCGGTCAACAGCCCGGACTTCGACGTCCGGATGCAGCGCCGCGCCATGCTGCGCACCCTGCCGGACGGCTCGACCGTCGAGCTCCACCCGCGTGGCAGGATCCTGCGCTCGGACATGTCCCAGGACGTCGGCGACGAGCCGCCGCTGGAGCTCGAGGACGAGGAGGCCGCCCGCGAGGGCATCGTGGTGCGTCGCTCGTTCCAGTACACCCGCTGGACCGACGGGTCGGTCCACTCCTGGGTCGGTCGCTCGAAGCGGACCGGCCGTGGTGAGGGCAGCAGTGGTCTGCGCTTCGACACCTCCGACCCGCGCTGACGGGCGCCGGTCGGCCTGACCCGCAGCGTCTGCAACACTCGCAACCACGGGGCACGCAGCCGCGTGGACGGAGGCCCGCTCGTGGACGTGACCATCACCCTGCCCAAGGACGTCGAGCTCGCGCCTGCACGGGGTGAGTCGGTCGGCGGACACACGGTCGTCGTGGACGGACGCACGGTGACGGTCACGCCGGCCGAGGACGCCACCCACATCGAGCTGGTGCTGCGCGACCTGCTGCTGCGCACCCTCGGCGGCGCCGCCCCGAGCTGGGCCGAGCCGCTGCGCGCGACCCTGCGACGCATGGGTGACGAGGCGCTGATGATCATCGACGGCCCGTCCATCTCGGACCCCGAGATGGTCGACCGCTACATCTTCACCGGCGACCTCTCGCACCGCGTGCTGTTCGAGCGTCGCCTGTCCGGTCGCCCGGGACGACCCGCGCTGTGGCTGCTCGCCGAGCCCGGCACCGCCGACCTCGCCCAGCCGCACGACGGCCCGATCGAGGACGGCCCGGCGCGCTCTTCGCTGGCGCAGCTGCTGGCACCCACCCGCCGCTGGATGGCGAACGGCTCGGTCGCCGAGGACCTCGACGGCGTCGCCATCGTCAACATCCGCACGGCGCGGTCCGGACCGCTCGCACCGCGCGGGCTGTACATGCCGCCGACGCACGACACCCACCGCATGGCCGACGCGTTCACGACGCGCGCCGCGGCGGGTGCGGCGATCGCGATCGCCGCGTGGGGCACCGTGGAGGACGACTACCTCGCCCAGCGGCTCGCGGCCCTGGTCAGCGAGGCCGGTCCGGTCGTGCACGGGCTGGTCACGCAGCGCGGCGGCCACGAGGTGCGCTGGCTGACCACCACCTCACCGGCACAGCCGCGCATGGTGCGTGCGCTGGCGGCCGAGTCGCGCCCCGT
>JBFGFG010000347.1:0-2428 GCA_041579655.1 Nitriliruptoraceae bacterium | reverse complement strand
GCTCAACGAGCTCGCGACCTCGGGACGCCGACGCGGCGTCGCCGCACGAGGCGCGCTGCGGCTCGTCGCCGACGGCCGGGGCCAGCGCAGCACCGACGAGCACGTCGCCGATCGTGCGACGCTGCTCGACGCGCTCGCACAGCTGCCGCCACGGCAGCGCACCTGCGTGGTGCTGCGCTTCTACGAGCGGCTCTCCGTGACCGAGACCGCCACAGCCATGTCGGTGTCCGAGGGCACCGTGAAGTCCACCACCGCCCGAGGACTGACCGCGCTCCGGGAGCTGCTCGGGGAGGAGTCGCGATGACCACCGACGACCTGACGACCTTCGGCGACGAGCTGGGCGACGAGCTGCGCTCCCTCGCCGGCACCCTCGAGGTGGACGCCGCGCTGACCGTCCGCGCGACCGGCCGCGCGGACGAGCTCGCAGCCACGGCCCGCCGTCGCACCGTGCTGGTCGCCGTCGCGGCCGCGATCGGAGCCGTGGCGCTGGGCACCGCGGTGCTCGGTCCCCTGCTCGACCGCCCGAGCGTGCCGCCGATCGGCCCCGTCGACACCGCCCCCACGAACCCGCCGACGCCGCTGCCCACCGAGGCCTCCGAGCCCGGCCCGGGCGTCGCCGAACCCACGACGGAGGCCACGCCTGACGCCACCGGCGTCGGCTCGTGGTCGACGATCCCGGACGGTCCGATCCTGAGCCCGACGCACGCTGTGTGGACCGGCGAGGTGCTGCTCGTGGCCGGGTGGTGCGGTGAGGTGGGCTGCGAGGCGCAGCTGGCGTCGTACGACCCGACGACCGCGCGCTGGACCGAGCTCGACGGCGCCCCCGGCGAGTGGCGCTACGGCGGCCCGTGGTCCGGCTCGGAGGCTGTCTGGACCGGTACGCAGATGCTCGTGGTCGGGGGTCTGCCCACCACCGAGGGCGACCCGGACTTCCCGGTCGAGCCGGACGTCGCAGGCTGGGCGTACACACCCGACAGCGGTGCCTGGAGCGAGGTCCCTGCCGCCCCGATCGCTCCCCGGACCCTGCACAGCGTGGTCTGGACCGGGGACGAGCTGATCGTGTGGGGCGGGATGGACGCCACCACCGACGACGGCTCCCTGTACCGGACCACGATGTACGCCGACGGCGCTGCGTGGAACCCCACGACGCAGACGTGGCGCACGCTGGCGCCCAGCCCGCTCGCGGGCCGCGCGCAGCACGGTGCGGTCTGGACCGACACCACGATGGCCGTGCTCGGCGGCGGGGCCACCGACCGCTTCGAGGGCGAGTTCGGGTGGCAACGCGCGTTGGCGGACGGTGCCAGCTACGACCCCGCAACGGACAGCTGGAGCGCGGTGCAGTCGCTGCCGGGCGCAGGACCGGCCGCGCTGAGCGTGTGGACCGGCGAGCACAGGCTGGCGGTGCAGTGGAACGGCGACGTCGACGGCTACAGCCGCGGCGAAGAGCGCGGTGGGGTCGCGTGGGATCCTGACACCACCGAGGTGCTCGACATCACCAAGCCCGAGCTCGGGGCGTGGCGGGAGTTCCGCACGATCGGGGCGTACGCACCGGAGCTCGACGCCATCCTCACCTGGGGCGGCGGCTGCGGCGAGGGCTGCAACCAGTCCCACGCCGACGGCGCGCTGTACGACATGCCGAGCGGCACGTGGCGGGTGCTGGCGGCAGCCCCGATCGGGGGCCGCAACGACGCGCTCGGGGTGTGGACCGGTGAGCAGCTGCTGATCGTGGGCGGCTACCAGCAGGGCCCACCGACGGACGAGACCCCAGCCGACGGCCCCCAGTCGGGCGGCGCCGCCTGGAGCCCTGCACCCTGAGCCGCTTCAGTCCTCGAGCACCTCGCCGTCCGGGCCCCACCGCAGCTCACGCTCGGTGGGGTCCGGCGCGTCGGGCATCGGTGCGACAGCAGCGGCCGCAGGGCGCACCAGCGTGGGATCCTCCGCCTCGGCCTCCTCCGGCGGACGGAACGCGGCGTGCTCGTCGGGCCGGGGCTGCGGCAGCGTGGTGGACGCAGCGAGGGTGCGCGACCGGTCGATGTCGCCGTCGAAGCGTGGCGCCACCGTGCCGCCGGCCGAGACCACGCCGTCGCGCAGCTCACGCACCTCGTCGGCGTCCGCGAGCATCGTGGGGTCGTGGGTCGCCACCAGCATCGCGAGGCCCGTCATGTCCACGAGGTCGCGCAGCAGGTCCATGATGTGGCGGCCGGTGCCGGAGTCCAGCTGACCGGTCGGCTCGTCGGCGATCAGCAGCTCGGGACGGTTCGCGAGCGCGCGGGCGATGGCCACACGCTGCTGCTCACCACCCGACAGCTCCGCGGGGCGGTGGGCGCCACGATGGCCCAGACCGACCAGCTCCAGCAGCTCGGCAACCCGTGGGCGGCGCTCGTCCGCCGGCATGCGGTGCAGGCGCAGCGGCACCTCGACGTTCTCG
>JBFGFG010000346.1:0-2430 GCA_041579655.1 Nitriliruptoraceae bacterium | reverse complement strand
GGTCGCCGCCGCGCTGCTGGGCCCGCTCGTCGTCACGCTCACCTGGCTGTTGCGTGGGCTGGCCGCCGGTGAACCGGTGCTGCCGTCGCTGAGCGCCGTGTGGCACACGCTCGAGGCCGCGGCGCTCGGCGCGGTCGCGTCGGTCGCGGCGGCGTACCCGGTCGCGCTGTGGGCCTCGCGGCGGCCGTCGCGGCTGTCGCGGCTGGTCGAGCGCGCCAGCCACACGGGCTACGCGCTGCCGGGCATCGTGGTCGCGCTGAGCCTGGTGTTCCTCGGCGTGCGTCTCGGCCCGCTCTACCAGAGCCGGGCGATGCTGGTGCTGGCGTACGTGGTGCTGTTCCTGCCGCAGGCCATCGGCGCGATCCGCACCGCGCTGCTGCAGGTCCCGCCGTCCGTGGAGGAGGCCGCGCGCACGCTCGGGGACGGCCCCACGCGGGCCCTGCTGCGCGCCGTGGTGCCGATGGCGCGCGGCGGCGCGTTCTCTGGCGGTGCGCTGGTGTTCCTGACCGTCGTCAAGGAGCTCCCGGCCACGCTGCTGCTGGCGCCGACCGGCTACGACACGCTCGCGACGCGCGTGTGGTCGGCGACCACCGAGGCGTTCTTCGGACGCGCGTCAGGTCCGGCGCTCGCGCTGCTGCTGGTGGGCGCGGTGCCGCTCGGCGCGCTGCAGCTGCTGGCGGGTCGGCGCAGCTCCGGGGACCGCTGAGCCGACCCGCCCGGCGCGCCCGGTGCCTACAGCGGGAAGGTCACGACCTTGCCCGTCACCGCGGCGCGCAGCCGGTCGCCGCGCACGAACGGGACCTGCGGTGAGGTGCGGGCCCGTAGGCGCGGGCCGCCGTCCACGGCGAGGCCGATCAGCAGGCCGTGCCCGAGGTAGGTGATGTCCTCCACCACGGCGTTGCTCGTCCCGAGCGTGTCGAGCGCGAGCAGCTCGGGGCGCAGCACCGCGCCGTGTCGCGGCCCCTCGAGCGGGTCCAGCGTGCTCAGGCGGCCGATCGCCGTGTCGAGCAGGAAGCGTCCCGCTCGGTCGCCCTCGATGATGTCGGCATCGCCGACGAACTCGGCCACGAACCGCGTCGCCGGGCGTGCGTACAGCTCGGACGGGGTCGCGACCTGGTGCAGCCGGCCGTCGCGCAGCACCGCGACCCGGTCGGCGGTCGACAGCGCCTCCTGCTGGTCGTGTGTGACGAACAGCGCGGTCGCGTCGGCACGTCGCAGGATCTCGCGGACCTCGCGACGCACGGTCTCGCGCAGCGCCGCGTCGAGGCTCGAGAACGGCTCGTCGAGCAGCACCACGTCCGGTCGCGGGGCCAGCGCGCGTGCCAGCGCGACGCGCTGCTGCTGGCCGCCCGAGAGCTGTGACGGTCGGCGGGCGCCGTACGAGGACAGGCCGACCAGCGCCAGCGCCTCGTCGATGCGTTGCTGGCGGTTCTCGGTGTCACGGCGCAGGCCGTAACCGACGTTCTCGGCCACGCTCAGGTGCCCGAACAGCGCGTGGTCCTGGAACACCATCCCGATGTGGCGCTGCTCCGGCGGCACGCTGCGCCCCTCCTCGGCCACCACCCGGCCGTCGAGCTCGATGCTGCCGCCGTCCGGCACGTCGAGGCCCGCGACGAGCCGCAGCGCGGTGGTCTTGCCGCAGCCGGACGGACCCAGCATCGCCAGCAGCTCGCCGCGCTGCACGTCCAGATCGAGCCCGTCCAGCGCGATCGTGTCGCCGTAGCGTCGCGTCAGACCCCGCAGCCGGAGCACGACGTCACCCATGGGGCGTGCGGTGGAGGGCACGAGCAGGACTCCGGACGACTGGTCAGCGCAGGTGAGGCTACCCTTAGCCATCAACCGACCACCCCTCCCGAGGTCGCCGTGCCCCTCCAGCAGACCGTCAGTCCCGCCGCCGCGTCGCCGCTGCTCGCCGCGCTGAGCAGCGAGGAGCGCTCCGAGCGCCGACACGCGCTGGTCGAGCGCATGCTCGCGGACGTGGTCGGGATCCCGTGGGAGGCCGTCCACCGTGAGGCGGACCGCTGGGGCGACGACGTGTCGGACGCCGTGGAGGCACACCTGACGTCGCTGCTCGGCGATCCCGGCACGTGCCCGCACGGCAACCCGATCCCCGGCTCTGCGAACGTCCCGGACCAGTCGGCCGCGGTGCGGCTCTCCGACGCGGAGCTCGGCCCGGTGCGGGTGGTGCGCATCAGCGAGGCCGTCGAGGACGACGACGCGGTCATGGCGCGGCTCGCCGCCGCCGGCTTCACGCCGGCCGCCGAGTGCGAGGTCGTGGCCGTGACGCAGGACGGCGCTGTCGACGTCGCTGGTGCCGTCGCCGACACCTCGGTGCCGCCGCACGCGGCGCGCGAGATCTGGGTCGAGCTCGTCTGACGGGCGGGGCCCCGCCGGTAGCCTCCGGCCGCATGGACACCCCCGTGGCTGAGC
>JBFGFG010000345.1:0-2443 GCA_041579655.1 Nitriliruptoraceae bacterium | reverse complement strand
GTCTTCGACAAGCTGCGCGACGGCAAGGTGCGCGACGCCGAGAAGGAGCTGCGCAGCTTCCGCGAGGAGCTCACGAAGCGCACCGATGCGGACGAGGTCACCCCCGACGCCGAGGCCGCGCTGCTGGCCGCCGCCGCGGACCTCGAGTCCGCCCTGGCTCGTCTGGAGGACACCGACGCAGAGGGCAGGGGCAAGGACGAGGACGAGGACGAGGACGATGACTGACGGTCCGGCGCGGCCCGTCGAGCCGGTGCTGCGGCCCGAGGAGCGGCGCCACGTGTGGCTGGCAGGAGCGCTCCCGGCGGTGGTCGTGGTGGCCATCCTCGCGGCGTTCGCGGTGGCCGGCCGCGGGACGCTCACGGACGTCGTGGTCGGCACCGTGCTGTACGGCGGCATCCTCGGGGTGACCGCGGCGGTGCTGGCGTACGAGCGCGCGACCTCGGCGCACTGCCCGCGGTGCGACGCCACCGGGCCCCGGCGGCGCGCCAGCTGTGACGCGTGTGGCTACGACCTCGCCGAGCGCCCGCTGCACCGCTGCCCGACACGCCACCCGGTGTACCTCGAGGACGGCGTGTGCGAGTGCGGCCAGCGGCTGTCGCCGGTGGTGCGCGAGCGCGGACTCGGCCGCGAGCTCACGCGCATCCTGTGGGCGGGCGCGTGGGTCGCGGCGCTGCTGCTGGGTGTCTGGGCGAGCCTGCGCTTCCTCTACTGACACCGTGGGCAGGGTCGCTCAGCTGAGGCTGGCCGCGAGGTCCACGACCAGCTGGTTCGCGTCGTGGTCCAGCAGCCGCACGCGCACGCCGGCGCTGCGCAGGAAGTCGCGCGTGCGCTCCCAGCCGTCGTAGCGACCGCGGGCGGCCACGACCTCGGCGACGCCGCTGTTGGCGATCAGCTTCGCGCAGCCGAAGCACGGCAGGTCGGTGCAGTACACCGACGCGCCCTCGCGCTGCTCCGGGCCGCAGAACAGCAGCGCGTTCGCTTCGGCGTGGATCGCGATGCAGCTGTCGTAGCCCGCGCCCATCGGGGTGTCGGACTGCGCCCGTGGGCAGCCGCCCTCGTCACAGTGGGGCACGCCGGACGGGCCACCGTTGTAACCGGTCGACACGATGCGTCGGTCGCGCACGATGACGGCGCCGACCTTGCGGCGCGAGCACGTGGCTCGCGTGGAGGTCTGCTCAGCGAGGGAGAGGAAGTACTCGTCCCACGTCTGGCGGTGAAGACCGTCGTGCTCGTGGCCGTTGCTGGGTGGTGCCATCGCCGGGCGCCTTCCGGTGTCCCGTGACCGAGCGGCCAAGGGCGGTGGGCGCCCCGGGGGAAGCGGTCGGTGACCGGACGGGGCAGCGCGGACCCTAGCCGCACGCCCGGCGAGGTGTCACGTCGCGTCCAGCGGCGCCCCGTCCGGCAGCGGGTCGAGCAGGTCACGCAGCGCCTCGGGTCGCAGCAGCAGCCAGCCGGCACCGATCGGCACGGCCTGTCCCAGCATCGTCGCGAGCCCGACGACCACGACCAGCACGCGCGCCGCGCCGGTGTCGGTGGTGAGGTCGCCGCCGCCGTCACGCAGCACCTCGGCGGCCCGGTCGGTGACGCCGCGCACCTCGTCGAGCACCACCTCGAGCTCGTCGAGGGTGCCGGCGAGCAGGCGCAGGTCGACGGTCACGGCGGTCGACGCCTCGGCGACCGCGCCCATGCGCTGCGCTCCGGTGCGCAGCAGCGCGGCCTCGCGCCGCAGCGCCGCCGGCAGCTCGGCCAGCTCGGTGCGCACGTCCCGCAGCGCCTCGTCGAACGGCACCTCGGGGTCGTAGTCCGGCCCGATGGGCAGGGCATCGAGCGCCGACAGCGTGCGGTCGATCACCCGCGCGGCGTCGATCAGCGCCGGCATGGTCGCGTCGATCGCGGCCAGCGAGCCGGCGATCTCCTCGCCGGTGACGTCCGCGGCACCGGCGAGCACCGCGACCGTGGCGTCGGCGGCGTCGGCCAGCGCCCGGCCGGTCACAGCGGTGTCACGCAGGGTCCGTGCGATCTCGCCGACGGCGTCGTCCGCGACCACGACCGTCGCCGCGAGCGCGTCCACCGCCGTCGCGGTGACCTCCACGGAGTCCTCCAGCGCCTGGTCCAACGAGCCGAGCAGGCTGCTGGCGGTCACGGTCCCGGCGGCCGCGCCGAGCGCGCCGACGACGCCGACGGTGACCAGCGCACGGCCCACGAGCAGGCGACGGTTCACGCCGCACCTCGCAGCCCGGCGCGGCGCAGCTCGAGCGCCGCGAGCGCGTCCACCTCACCCGCCCGCCAGTCGGCGACCGGCGTCGCGCTGACCGCCAGCAGCTGCTCCGGGGGCAACGTCGTCAGCGCCCGCAGGGCGAGCAGATCGCCGTGGCCGTCGGTGCGCAGGCGTCGCGCGGCCGCGGTGCGCCGCGCCCCACGCACGCGCAGCAGCAGCCAGACC
>JBFGFG010000344.1:0-2518 GCA_041579655.1 Nitriliruptoraceae bacterium | reverse complement strand
GGGCACGTCGACCACGGCGCGCTCGGCTCCCGCGTGGGCGAGACCGGCGATCACCTCCCCCACCAGCTCCGCCAGCGGCACCGGCCCGCGGTCGAGCGTGACGGCGCCGGCGTCGAGCTGCGACAGGTCCAGCAGCTGCTCGACCAGCCGACGCAGCCGACCCACCTGCGCCTCCATCGTGGCCAGCGTGGCGGCGTCTGCGTCCTGCACCCCGTCGGCCACGTTCTCGAGCACGGCCGTGAGCGCGGCCAGCGGCGTGCGCAGCTCGTGGCTGACGTTGGCGACGAGGTCGCGGCGCACCCGGTCCGTGTGCGCCACCTCCTGGGCCATCCGGTTGAACGCCCGGGCGAGCGCACCGACCTCGTCTCGCGCGTCGTCGTCGACCGGGTCCACCGGCCGCCCGTTGGCGAGCAGCTCCGCCTGTCGCGCCATCTGCACCAGCGGCCCGGTCAGGCCGCTGCCCAGCAGGTCGATGACGAGCATCGCGATCCCCACGGCGATCGCGAGGCCGAGCCACGCCGGCAGCCCGGCCGCGTCGGCCGCGACCAGCACGGCCAGCAGCGCGAGCACGCCGCCCACCAGCAGCGCGCCGAGCTTCAGCTTGATTGCGCCCACGCGCTGCAGCGGGGTCCGGCGGCTCACACGCCGCCTGCCACGTCGACGGTGAACGCTGCGTAGCCGACGCCGTGCACGGTCCGGATCGTGGTCGCGCCGAGCTTGCGGCGCAGCACCGCGACGTGGGTGTCCAGCGTGCGCGACGAGACGTCCTCGGGCAGCTCCCACACCTCACGCAGCAGCGTGGCCCGGGCGACGACGTCCCCGCCGCGCTCGAGCAACCGCAGCAGCAGGTCGAGCTCGGTGGAGGTGAGGTGCACCTCGGCGCCGTCGCGCAGCACGCGACGGGCGGCCGGGTCGACGTGGAGCGCGCCGACCTCGATGACGGAGGCGCCGGTCGCGCCGGAGGTCCGCGCGACCAGCCGCAGCATCGCCCGCACGCGGGCGGTGAGCTCGCGCATGCCGACGGGCTTGGCGACGTGGTCGTCCGCGCCGGCCGTCAACGCCGCGACGACGTCGGCCTCGGTCGTGCGTGCGGTCAGCAGCAGCACCGGGACGTCGCCGCGATCGCGCAGCCGGCGACAGACCTCGAGCCCGTCGAGGTCCGGCAGCATCCAGTCGAGGATGACGAGGTCCGGCAGCGGGTCGCACGCCGCGAGGCCGGTGGTGCCGTCGAGCGCGACCTCGACGGTGAAGCCCTCGGCACGCAGCCGCAGCGCGACCGCCTCGGCGAGGGTGCGCTCGTCCTCGATGACGACGACGTGGGGTGCGGGGGTGATGTCCATGGCTGGGACGGTAGGTCCGGCCACCCGTCCAGCAGCGGCGTTCGTGTCAAGGACTCGTCAGGAGGAGGACCTCGGGCAGATGCACCGGCGCGAAGGACCCAGCGGGCGTATGGTCGCGCAGCCGAGGTGGGAGCCCCTACGTGCAGCCGATGCCGCTCAACGACAGCCTGTTCCTGATCGCCGAATCGCGGCAGACGCCGATGCACGTCGGCGGCATGCTGCTGTTCGAGCCGCCGGAGGATGCCGGCCCGGGCTGGCTGGCCGAGCAGTTCGCCGCATCGCTGGAGCACACCGACGTCGACCCGCGTCTGGCACGTCGTCCGTACCGCAAGGCCGGGGCCGGACCGTGGGAGTGGGAGGCCGACGACGACGTCGACCTCGAGTACCACGTGCGCCACTCGGCCCTGCCGCACCCAGGTCGCGTCCGCGAGCTGCTGACCCTGGTCGGCCGGCTGCACGGCACGCTGCTGGACCGCTCCCGTCCGTTGTGGGAGACCCACTTCATCGAGGGTCTCGCAGACGGTCGGGTCGCCGTCTACACCAAGATGCACCACGCGATGGTGGACGGCGTCTCGGCGATGCGGATGCTCGAGCGGTCGCTCTCGCTGAGCCCGGACTCCATGCCGCAGCCCGCCGTGTGGTCACCCCAGCCCGGCCGCAGGAGCCACCGACCGGAGGTGGACGTCGCCCCGCCCGGCCGGCTCGCGTCGATGACCGGTGCGGTCTCCGGTGCGGTGTCGGGGGCCGTCGAGGGCGTGCGCGCCGTCACCGGCGCGTCCGAGGCAACGCTCAAGAGCGTCGTGCGGTCGTTCCGGGAGCAGGCGATGGCGATGCCGTTCCAAGCGCCGCGGTCGCCGCTGAACGTGCCGATCACGGGCGCGCGTCGCTTCGCCGCCGAGGACTGGCCGTTGGAGCGTTTCAAGACCGTCAGCAAGGGCACGGGCGCAGTGTAGCAGCGTAGGACCGCGGGCGAGAACAGAGACCGAGACGCCCGGGAGGAGGGAGGAGGGCGGGTAGCTCGCTTACGTGGGCCACTGGCGGACGCCGAGCTCGGAGAGGCGGGACTCTGGCGGGTTGCGCTCCACCTTGATACCCAGCTTCTCCGTCGCCATCGTCTCCGCGGACGCCCTCACCGTCACCGCCCCGAATCGCCGCCGACTGGGGGCTGTCCCCGATGC
>JBFGFG010000343.1:0-2600 GCA_041579655.1 Nitriliruptoraceae bacterium | reverse complement strand
GGCCCACGGCCGGATCCTCGGGAGGGTGACTCAGAGGTCGCCGGCGATGCCGGTGAAGAAGTCGCTCAGCGTCTCGCCGAGGAGCGTGACACCGACCAGGGCGATCAGCGCGATGAAGGCGATCAGCAGGCCGTACTCGACCATGGACGCGCCCTCCTCGTCGCGGGTGACGGAGGTCAGGTACGTGACGAGTGCGGAGATGGTGTTCATGGCGAGGTCCCTTGGTCCTGGTGGGGCGGTGCGCCGCCCTCCTTGTGTGATGACACTGTGGACCACAGCCGGCTCGCCGCCCATGGGACATGCACCTCAGAGGGCCTCAGGAGGGCTGTCTGGGGCCTTTGTCCTGACCCGGACGCCGCGCCGGAGTCACGACCCGGGGGGCTGCACCAACCGGCGCCGCAGGCCCTCGAGCACCGCCTCGGAACGGCTGTGCACCTCGAGCTTGGCGTAGATGTTGGTGAGGTGGTTGCCGACGGTCTTGGGGCTCACGACCAGCACGTCGGCCGCGTCCTTCGGCGAGGCGCCGTCGGCGAGCAGCTGCAGGATCTGGATCTCGCGGTCGGTGAGGTCGTGCTCGGGCTGCGGCTGCCCCACCGCCACCTCGGACAGCAGCGCCGGGTCGAACGCCTCGCCGCCTGCCGCCACGGCCGCGACGGCCTCGATGATCTGGTCCCGCCCGGCGTCCTTGAGCACGTACCCCACCGCGCCCGCCTCGCGCAGCGTCTCGAGCAGCTCCGGCTCGGCGTGCATCGTGATCACCAGCACCGCCGCGTCCGGCGCGGTGCGCCGCATCCTGCGCGTGGCTGACAGCCCGTCGATGCCCGGCATCGAGAGGTCCATCAGCACGATGTGCGGACGCAGCGAGGCAGCCATCGTCAGCGCGGTCTCGCCGTCGCCCGCCTCCCCCACGACGGTGTGACCGGCGGACTCGACCGCGCCGCGCAGCACGGAGCGCACCAGCGCGTGGTCGTCGGCGATCAGGATGCGGCTCATGTGCGGTTCCCCACGGTGCGGCTGGTGTGCAGTGCGCTGATGCTGACGCGTGAGAGCCCGGGCCCGGCCGTCGAGGTCTCGACGCGCGCGCCGATCGCCTCGGCACGGTCCCGGATGACGTCAGCGGCCGACTCGAACGGTGTCGTTGACGGTGCCTCGCCGTCATCGACGACCTCGAGGCGCAGCTCCAGCTCGTCACAGACGTAGCGCAGCTGGACGACGGACGCGCTGCGCTCCTCGACGGCTCGGCGGGTCAGCTCCTGGGCGATGCGCAGCAGCTGCTGCTCGACGGCAGGCACGGGGCGCTCACCCGCGCCCTCGACGGTGAGCTCCGCGAGCACGCCGTGGCGGTCCATCAGCCGCTTCACCATCGCCTCGAGCACGACGTGCAGCGGGTGCTCCTCGTCCACCGCGGCGCGCAGCTCGACCATGGTGTCGCGCAGCTGCCCCAGCGAGCTGCGCACGTGGGCCCGGAGCTCGGTCAGCCCCTCGTCGTCGGGGTGCCTGCGCTGCGCGAGCTCCAGCTCCATCTGGACCACGGCCAGGGACTGCGCGAAGTGGTCGTGGAGCCGCGCGGCGATGCGCTGCCGCTCCTCGTCCACGCCGAGGTGACGCACACGGGCGAACCACGCGGCGTTGCTGATGGTGACCGCCAGCGGCTGGGCGATCTTCGCCATCGCGGGCAGCACGTCGTCGACCGCCATCTCCCCGACGGTCTCGACCAGCAGCATGTGCGGCGGCTCGTCCTGCGGGACGGGCAGCCACAGGTACGCGCCGTGCGAGGTGTCGGAGATCATGCCGCCGGCCGGCAACGCGACCGCCACCGGCACGCCGTCGCGCCGCGGTTCACCGACGCGTTGCGGCAGGTCGCGCATGCGGAACGTCATCGCGGGCAGCCCCACGGCGTGCAGCGTCCGCAGCGTCCCGTCGTCCTGCACCACCAGCAGACCGAGCACGTCGCTGGCGCTGAGCGCCGGCGACGCCGCGCGCAGCGCCTCGAGCGCCTCACCGACGTTGAAACGTGTCCGGGTGCCCGCGACCTGGCTGTGCAGCCCCTCCAGCAGGGCGCGCACGTTCCACAACGTGGACAGCTCGCCGAGCGCGTCGTCGGACTCACCCGCCACGTCCACCAGGATCGTGCGGGCGATCGCCGAGAACACCACCACCAGCATCAGCGTGGCCGCCCGGGCCGCCACGTCCGCCGCCGCCGGCCACGCCCCGAGCGTGCCCAGCGACACGCTCACGACGGCGGCGAGCCCGAGCAGGATCGCCTGGCCCTGCTTCACGCCCAGCGCGGCCAGCCCGAGCGGGACGATGTGCGCCAGCAGCCACGGCGAGGACCATCCGCCCGTGGCCAGCACGATCATCCCGGTGGCGACCACCTCTGCTGCCAGCACGTCGCGCAGCCTGGCGACCTCCGCGGACCGCGGCAGCGACCGCCACGCGATGAACAGCGCGAGGAACGCGGTGATCGCGATGTCGCCGCGCCCGAACCCGAGGTCCATCGTCGACACCAGCCCCACGACCAGGGCGAGCACGCGCAGCGCCTGCGCCGTCGGGCGCAGCCACGGGACGCGCATCGCGCCGATGAAGGGAGCTGGACGTTC
>JBFGFG010000342.1:0-2626 GCA_041579655.1 Nitriliruptoraceae bacterium | reverse complement strand
GGCGGACCCGTGCGGTGGTGAGCTGCACCGGCACGTGGCGCCGGCCGTTCTGGCCGACGGTCCCCGGGATGCGTTCCTTCGCGGGCAGGCAGCTGCACACGCACGACTATCCGGGGCCCGACCCGTTCGTCGGCCAGCGTGTCGTGGTGGTGGGTGGCGGCATCTCCGGCGCCGGTCACGTGGTGGAGCTTGCCGAGGTGGCCGACACCCGCTGGGTGACGCGACGCCCGCCGGACTGGCGCGACGCCGACTTCACCGAGGAACACGGCCGCGCCGTGATCGAGCGCGTGCAGGCGCGGGTGCGCGAGGGCCTGCGCCCACGGTCCGTCGTCGCCGAGACGGGGCTGGCCGACCGCGGCCGCTTCGGCGAGGCGCGACGCGCCGGCGTGCTCGTGCACCACCCGATGTTCGCGCGCCTCGAGGCGGACGGACCCGTGTGGGAGGACGGCAACCGCTGGCCCGCCGACGCGGTGATCTGGGCCACGGGGTTCCGACCGCAGGTCGACCACCTCGCGCCGCTGCGGCTGCGCACGCCACACGGCGGGATCCGTGTCGAGGGCTCGCTGGCGCTCGACGACCGCCGCGTGCACCTCGTGGGGTACGGGCCCTCGGCCAGCACCGTCGGTGCCAACCGTTACGGCCGGGACGCCGCGATCGAGCTCACGCGCTGGCTCGACGCCTGAGCCCTCGCGCGACGGCTCAGCCTCTGCGCCGGCGGTCCCGGCGGCCCTCCAGCAGCACGGAGCCGACCAGCCACAGCCCGAGCCCGACGGCGCCGAGGAACAGCACGATCGCCATCGCCGGGTAGCCGAACAGGGTCGGGCCGGCCACGTCCACACCGAGCAGCATCGAGGCGCCGATCACCAGCGCCGCCACCACGATCCCGGCGGAGAGCCGGTTGCCGACGCCGCGGATCGTCGCGTGCAGCCGGTCCTCGTCGATGGTGTCCACCTGCAGCCGCATGCCGCCGTCGGCGAGGTTGGTGAGGATGCGGTTGGCCCGCTGCGGCAGCTGCTCGACGAACTCCTTGGTCTCGAGCATCCCGCGCAGCATCGCCGTCGGACGCAGCTGGTCGGTCATCATCTCGGTCAGCAGGCTCGAGGCGTGCCGGCGGATCGCGGCGTCGCCGTCGAAGTCGGGCTGCAGCACGTGGGCCACGTGGTCGAGGCTCAGCAGGGTGCGCCCGAGCAGCGAGAGCTCCTGCGGCGGCCGCAGGCCGGTGTCACCGGAGATGCGCGCCACCTCGACCATGACCCGGCCGAGCTGCACCTCGCTTGCGGGCACACCCCGGTACCAGGTCAGCAGCCGACCGACCTGGGTGCGGAAGGCGGGCTCGTCGAACCACGGCCGCTGCTCCCCCATCGCGATCGCCGCGCTGGCCGCCTCGTCGAGGTCGGCGTCGGCGATGGAGGTCAGCAGGCTCAGCAGGCGCTCGCGCATCTCTGGTCGCAGCCGCACCACCATGCCGAGGTCGATCAGCGCGAGACGCCCGTCAGCGGTCAGCAGCACGTTGCCCGGGTGCGGGTCGGCGTGGACGAAGCCGTCGGCGAGCACCTGTCGCAGGTACGCATGGAACAGGTCGTCGACGAGTCGCTCGCCCTCCAACTCGAGCTGCGCGAGCGGTCCGAGCTCGGTGAGCTTGCGACCGGGGATGTACTGCATCGTCAGCACCCGGTCGGTGGAGAGCCCAACGATCGGCGTCGGCACGACCAGGCTGTCGAAGCTCGCCAAATTCTCCGCGAGCTCCACGAGGTTCGCGGCCTCACGGCGGTAGTCGAGCTCGGTCGCGAGCGACGCCCGAAACTCGGCGACGACCTGCGACACCTGGAAGTGCTCGCCGGCCTCGGTGTGCTGCTCGACCCAGCCGGCCAACGACGCGAGCAGCTCGAGGTCCTCGCGCACGACCTCGCGCGCGGTCGGGCGCTGCACCTTCACGGCGACCTCGACGCCGTCGCGGGTGACGGCCCGGTGGACCTGGGCGAGCGACGCGGCGGCGAGCGGTTCGCGGTCGAACTCGGGGAACACCGCGTGCAGCCGGGCACCGAGCTCGTGTTCGATCACCTCGACGATCGTGTCGGCGTCGAGCGGCGAGACCTGGTCCTCGAGGCGACCGAGCGCCGCCACGTGCGCCGCTGGGAGCAGGTCGGCGCGGGTCGCCAGCAGCTGGCCGAGCTTCACGAAGGTGGGACCGAGCTCCTCGAGGTCAGCGACGAATCGCTCCGGGTCACCGACCTCGTCGGGGTGCTCGTCCACGTCCGGGGCCAGCGCGTCCGGCAGACCGCTGGCGTGCTGATCGAGGAGGCTCGGCCGCACGTGCCGCATCATCACACGGGCGATCTGCGTGACACGCGCGAACTTGTCCGTGGTCTCCATGCGACAGCTGCCCCTCGACGAGCTCGGCGACGCCGGGACGGGTGCCGATCGTGCCGACAACTGCCCCCTCACCACGTGACGCATACCGCCCGGCGCCGCCGGCGGCGCAGCCCGCACGTGGAGCGGCTCAGCTGGAGAGGATTCGCGCCACGGCGTCGGAGGCGTAGAACGGTGCGAGGCGCTCGCGCACCGCGGCCTCGAGCCACCCATCGGCGAGCCCCGCCTCCACCACGGGCGGCACCACCGCGGTCGC
>JBFGFG010000341.1:0-2627 GCA_041579655.1 Nitriliruptoraceae bacterium | reverse complement strand
CCGAGCCACCCCGGCCACGCCGTCGCGGTCGGGCAGCTGCGCGGTGGCTTCGGCGCGCTGCTGAGCGTGCGCACCGCTGGGGGTGAGGCCGGTGCCCTGCGCGCAGCAGGGGCGCTGCAGCTGATGGTGCGTGCCACCTCGCTCGGCGGCGTCGAGACGCTCGTCGAGCACCGCCACACCGTCGAGCAGGGCGTGACCGACGTGCCGCCCGACCTGCTGCGTGTCAGCGTCGGCATCGAGGAGCCGCAGGACCTGCTGGCCGACCTGCGGCGGGCGCTGGACGCCGCGCTCAGCTGACCCGGGGCACCACGCGGGTGTCGAGCCAGCGCAGCACGAGGCTCACGCCGACCGCGCGGGTGGTGGCGGCCGCTGCCGCGACCTCGGCGAGGTACTCCTCGCGCACGTCCTGGCGCAGCTCCTCCCACGCCCGGACCGTCGCCGGCGAGGCCTCAGGGTGGAACTGCACCGCGAGCGCGGTGTCGGTGGCGTCGCACCACGCGCTGGTCGCGAACGGCGAGCCCTCCAGCAGCACGGTGGCGCCCTGCGGCAGCCGGACCACGGCGTCGTCGTGGTGGAACACCACCGGCGCGCCGTCGGGCCAGCCGGCCATCACGTCGTGCTCGCGGCCCGCCTCGGTGCGCGTCAGCGGCGGCAGCGCGATGTTGCTGTCCGCCATGCGGGCGACCTCGCCGCCGAGCGCCGCACCGAGCTGCTGCGCGCCGAGGCAGATGCCCATCACGGGCACGCCGGCAGCGACGGCCGCGCGCAGCAGGGCGCGCTCGGGCTCGAGCCAGACGTCGTCGTCGTGCACGCCCATGATGCCGCCGAGCACGAGGATGCCGGCGACCTCCTCGTCCAGCGGCGGCACGGTCGGGTCGAGCGTGAGGTCGTGCTCGACCCACGGCAGCGTCGCGGCCCGACCGTCCAGCGACGGCACGAGCTGGTCAGGACCCACGAGCGGTCCGTGACGGAGGACGAGCAGGTGCGGCACGGAGGTTCCTGTCGGTCGAGGCTGGGTGCTCAGGCGAGCAGCGGGAGGGTGGCGAGGTAGCCCATCAGCAGCAGGCCGCCCTCCCACCGCACGATCTCCCTGCGGGTGATCATCATCACCATCGTGGCGACGGCGACGGAGACCATCAGGTAGACGCCGATGGTGACCAGCCGGCCGTCCTGCACGGCGCCCGGGCCCACCAGCGCAGCCATCGCGCCGACGCCCAGCGAGTTGAACATGTTGCTGCCGAGCAGGTTGCCGACGATGAGGTCGGTCTCGTTCTTGCGCACCGCCTGGAGCGACGTGGCGAGCTCCGGCAGCGAGGTGCCGATCGCGACGATCGTCAGCCCGACGAAGCCCTCCCGCAGACCGGCGATGCTGGCGAGCTCGGTGGCGCAGTACACGAGCAGCTGGGCGGCCACGAGCGTGCCGAGCAGCCCCACCCCGGTGCGCGCCCACTCCCTTCCGGGGTGCAGCCCGTCGTCGTCGAGGAACTCCTCGACCTCCGACGCCAGCGGGTCGTCCTCGCCGCTGGCCGTCTGCTGGCGCGAGGAGAACAGGATCAGCGCCAGCGACACCACCAGCATCACCAGCAGCACGACGCCGTCGGCACGGCTCAGGCCGTCGCGCACGAGCCAGGCGAAGGTGAGCACCGAGACCAGCGACAGCGGCGCCTCGCGCTTGATCGCGACCGAGCCCACCACGATCGGCGCGACCATCGAGGCCACGCCGAGCACCAACGAGAGGTTGGCGACGTTGGAGCCGATGATGTTGCCCACGGCGATGTCGAGCGAGCCGCGCGAGGCAGCGATGCCGGACACCACCAGCTCCGGCGCCGAGGTGCCGAAGCCGATCACGACCGCGCCGATCACCAGCGGGGAGAGCTTGAGCACCGTGGCCACGCGCGCGGCGCCCAGCACGAACTGGTCGGCCGACCACGTGAGCAGGGCGAGGCCGGCGACGATGCCGATGACGAGGAGGGGGATCATGGCGGCGCAGGGTACGGCGGGCTCGCGCCGCGCCTCGTCGGCCGGGGTCGCGGGGCTACGGTCGTCACGTTCCCACACGAGGCCTCCCGTGCACCACACGCCCCACGTCCTGCTCGGTCCGCTCGCGGGCCTCATCGGCACCTGGGTCGGAGGTGGCACCGGGCAGCTGCCGGAGCGTGACACCTTCGCGTGGCGCGAGCGGCTCACGGTGGAGCACGCCGGCACGCCGGTGCTGGCGTTCCACCAGCGCACCACGCGCGGGGACGGCACGCCGTTCCACGCCGAGGACGGCTGGATCCGGGTCCCCCCGGAGCTGCAGCACGACGGACAGGACCCGGTCGTCGAGCTCGCCGTCACCAGCCCGACGGGCATCCTCGAGGCGATGTCCGGGGCCGCGCGGACCATGGAGGACGGCTGCGAGCTCGACGCGATCAGCACGGACGTATCGCGGACCGCCGCCGCCGGGCACGTTCTCAGCACGCGGCGACGCTGGAGGCTCGACGGTGACCTGCTCACCATCGACTTCTGGATGGCGACGCCGAACGACCCCGAGCAGTTCCACCACCTGACGTCCCGGCTCGAGCGCGAGCCGGAGCCCGACGCATCCCAAGAGCTCCCGGAAGGCAGCTGACGATGACATACACCAT
>JBFGFG010000340.1:0-2693 GCA_041579655.1 Nitriliruptoraceae bacterium | reverse complement strand
GTGAAGTCCAACGCGGTCAACGCCACCATCGCCGAGGCCCCGGCCGCGGTCGTGGTCGTCCCCAACGACTCGGACGAGTTCGACAAGATCGCCGAGCTCGGCATGGGCACGCGCCTGAACCTCAAGGACGGCCAGGACGCCGCCGCTCGCTGGAAGCGCGAGTGCGTGCTGGTGGAGCTCACCCCCGCCTGGTGACCCCACGCCCGACCTGACGACACGCCGCGGCCCCGAGCCGCGGCGTTCGTCGTTCGCTCAGCGGCGGCGGGCGCGCACGCTGAAGCCGCCGATGAGCAGCCCCGCGACGGCTGCGGCGATCGACAGCGCGGTCCGCATCGCCACGGGCACCGGCGGCGCGGTCGCGGACACCTCGCGCAGCCCGTCGACGGGCAGCTCCCACACCACCGAGGTCGTCTCGACGGTGCCGTCGGGCGCCACCGGGACCGTGGGGAACGTGACCCGCAGGTCGGCACGGGCGAGCTCGCCGTCGGACGACGCCAGCAGCGTGGCGAGGTCATCACCGTCGAAGCGCACCTCGGCGTCCGGGTCGGTGGGCACGGAGCCGACGATCGCCGGCGGGTCGATGCCGGCCGACGCGCGGAACACGTAGCCGCCGTCCTCGCTGCGCTCGAGCACGACGTCGCGCAGCAGCGCGCCGTCGTCGACGCTCAGCCCCGACGTCAACGCCTCGACGCGGGCCGTGAGCTCGGCCGGGTCGGCGAAGCTGGTGGTCAGCTCGACACCGGCACCGTCGTCGTCGGACACGGCCTTGGCGCGCCACGAGGCGCCCTCGGCAGCCTCCTCGAGCCCGGCCTCGAGGTCGACCTCGGCTGCGGTGAGGGCGTCGCGCAGCTCGTCGTCGACGAGGATGCGCATCGTCACCCGTCCGCTGCCGTCCGCGTCCACCACCACGTCGGTGGCGACGCGCAGCTGGCAGCCGGACAGCACCAGCACGAGACCGGTGAGCGCAGCAGCCACGAGGGTGTGACGGAGTCGCTGGTCGAGGTGACGGATGGACACTGGGGGCTCCTGCACGCGCCGCGAGGGGAACCGGCGCGCGGTCGGCCGTGAACGTTCAGGCGGCGCGCGCTGCGGTCGACGTTGAGGGTGGATGCTACTGAGCATGCTCTGAGCCGCCGTGCTCGCCGAACCGCATGGAGACCGCAGTGACCGAGGCAACGATCCCGGGTAGTCGTGACGCGCGACGACGGTTGGGCGAGGTGCTGGTGTCGGCGGGGGTCATCACCGGCCAGGAGGTGACCATGGCGCTGAACGCGCAGCGGCACGATGCGCGACGCCAGCGGCTCGGAGCCACGCTCATCGAGCTGGAGATGTGCACCGAGCACGACATCGCCACGGCGCTCTCGCAGCAGCTCGGCGTCCCGCTGGTGGACCTCGACGACCGGCCGCCGCCGCGGACCGCGCTCACCGACCTTGTGCCGCAGCACCTCGCCGACCAGCACGCGCTGGTCCCGCTCGCCTACGACGAGGAGGAGGGGATGCTCACGGTCGCGATGGCCGACCCCACCAACGTGGTGGCGATCGACGACCTGCGCACCCTCGCCGGGGTACGGACGGTCACCGCGGTGGTCGCGCGAGCGTCCTCTGTCTCCCGGCTGCAGAGCCGCGCCTACGAGCGCGCCGCCACCGAGAAGGCGCTGCACCGCGCGGATGCCTCGGTGGACGAACCGGCCGACGTGCTCGACCACATCGACGTCAAGGACGAGGAGCCCGTCGTCCGGCTGGTCAACAGCCTGCTCGCGGACGCCGCACGGTCCCGGGCGTCCGACGTCCACATCGAGCCGGAGCGCGCAGGCATGCGGGTGCGCTACCGCATCGACGGGATCCTGCGCGAGGTGCAGCGCATCCCGCGAGCGCTCGCCCCCGCCGTCACCAGCCGCATCAAGATCATGGCGCAGCTCGACATCGCCGAGCGTCGCCGCCCCCAGAACGGGCGCGCCGGCGTGGTGGTCGACGGCCTCGAGGTCGACCTGCGGGTCTCGACGATGCCGTCGCTGTACGGCGAGACCGCCGTGCTGCGGCTGCTGCGCAAGGGCGCGGAACGGCTGTCGATCGACGACCTCGGCTTCTCCGACGCGCAGCGACGCGCGTACGAGCTGGCCATCTCCCGCTCGCAGGGCCTGATCGTGATGACGGGCCCGACCGGCTCCGGGAAGACCACGACGCTGTACGCCGGGCTCGCGCAGCTCGCCAGCGTCGAGCGCAACATCGTCACCCTCGAGGACCCCGTCGAGTACCAGCTCGACGGCGTCAACCAGACGCAGGTCCAGCCCAAGATCGACATGACGTTCGCCGTCGGGCTGCGCAGCATGCTGCGCCAGGACCCCGACGTGATCATGGTCGGCGAGGTCCGCGACGGTGAGACCGCACAGCTGGCGGTGGACGCGTCGTTCACCGGCCACCTCGTGTTCACCACGCTGCACACCAACGACGCCGCCTCCACCGTGGCCCGGCTGGCCGAGCTCGGTGTCGAACGGTTCCTGCTGGGCACCACCCTGAGCCTGGTCGTCGCCCAGCGCCTCGCGCGGCGCGTGTGCGAGGAGTGCGCCGCCCCGTACCAGCCGCATCAAGATCATGGCGCAGCTCGACATCGCCGAGCGTCGCCGCCCCCAGAACGGGCGCGCCGGCGTGGTGGTCGACGGCCTCGAGGTCGACCTGCGGGTCTCGACGATGCC
>JBFGFG010000339.1:0-2722 GCA_041579655.1 Nitriliruptoraceae bacterium | reverse complement strand
TGCCGACGTCTGGGCGAAGCCGAAGTCGACCAGCCACGCCTCACCCTCCGGGCCGACCATCACGTTCGCAGGTCGCAGGTCGCGGTGGGCGATCCGTGCCTCGTGCAGCAGCGCCACCTGGGACAGCAGGTCCGACAGCAGCTCGTCGCTGACGCCGTCGCCGACGATCTCGTCGAGACCGGTTCCGTCGATCGATGCCTCGACCAGCACCGCCTTGTCCGAGCTGTCGGCCACCACGTGCACGTACGGCGCAACGCGGACACCCGACTCGCGCGCGAGCATCGTCAGCAGCACCTCGTGCTCGGCCTGCTGCTTGGAGGTGACGAACGGCGTCTCGTCCTCGATCGACCGGTACATCACCCTGCGCAGCAGCTTGAACAGCATGTCCGCCGAGCGGTTCTGCGACGTCAGCACCTTGCCGAACATCGTCTCGCCGCTGTCCATCGTGAGCACCAGCGGCGTCGAGCCGCGCGCGTCCGCTGTCAGCTCCTCGATCGTGTCCACGGCCAGCCCCGCGTCGCACAGCTGCCGACGCACGCGCACGAGGTCCGGGGTGCCGACCGGCGAGCCCACGATCAGCAGCAGCGCGCTGCCGACCAGCCAGCCCAGCAGCCAGCCCCCGACCACGTCCAGCGGCAGGTGGGCTCCGACGAACAGGCGCCCGATCCCGACCACCCACACCGACACCCACAGCCAGCGACGGGCGATCCGCGGCAGGTGCGGCGCGAGCACGGTCGCCAGCGCAGCCGCCACCGCGGCGTGCCCGGACGGGTAGCCGAGGCCGATGTGCGAGCCGCGCTGCACGACCTCCAGCAGCAGCTCGCCCGGGCGCGGCCGCACGATCAGCTCCTTCGCCACGCGTGCGATGCCGTACGCGACCAGCCCCGACACGGCGAGGTCGCGCCCGAGCTTCGGTCGCCTCGCCAGCAACGCCAGCGCCACCACGACCACGATCGCGGCGAACGAGCCCAGCTGCATCACGACCCACACCATCGGCTCGATCGCGTCCGGCAGCTCGTTGACGATGCGGAAGAGGTTGCGCTCGAACGGGTCGACGTTCGCGCCGATGATCGCGAGCGTCGTCATGACGCCGAAGCCGATCGCGGCCAGCACGACCCGAATCACGTCGTCGGGGTTCTGCTGCCGCATGCGCTCCGGCTTGAGCACCGGCACCTGGACCTCGTCGGTCGCGGTCATCGCGTCCGGCGCAGCACCTGCCTGGTCGCTGGTGGTGGTCGTCGTCATCGCTGGTGCGCCCCGAGGTCGTGCCGCGCTGTGGGCGTGGCCGAGTCGTCCGCAGCCTGCGTCGCGGACGGCGATGGATGCCCCACCGGACGCCGGGTCAGTCCTCGCGCACGCATCCCACAGCACTCCCGGCGGCGGGCCGGAGACTGCCCGCGGTCGGCCCAGCTGCGCACCGACGACGGCTGTGCGCAGGCACGCTGATGGACCACGCACGGCGCGCATGAGCCTCGGTGCAGGTGGTGTCACCTCACGCATGGGTGAGGGCCCGCCGAACGCCGACAGCGCCAGAACCTCACCGGGCGACCACGGCTCGTGATCAGGGGCGGGAACCCTGACGCCGAGGCAGGTTCGCGACGTGCGCACCTACCTATTTTCATGAGAGAGGTCCCCGTCAGGGGGTGGGGGCCGTGCGGGTATGGGGGGGTTCCCGTGGCGCTACCACTCGTGCTCGCAGGACCAGTCGTGCGACGGGTCGAACCCCGTGGCGCGACGGTGTGGGTGGCCCTGTCGGAGCCGGCCCAGGTGACGCTGACCCTGTTCGCCGGCGTACAGATCGCCGGCGCCCAGCCCGGCACCACCAGCCCGAGCAGCGCCCCGCTCGGCAGCGTCACGACGGCCACGAAGTCCTTCGGAGGACACCTGCACGTCGCGGTGGTCACCGTCACGCTGACCGCGCCGACGCCGCCGATGACACCGCAGACCATCCACAGCTACGACCTCGGCTTCACCGGCACCTTCGCGGCCACCGGCCTCAAGCAGCTCGGCCTGCTGCGCGACGAGACGGCCGGCAACCGCATCGCCGGCGTCGACGCCGGCGCACCGATGCACCTCGCGCTCGGCTACGCCGAGGACCGGCTCCCGGGCTTCGTCACGCCCGCGGCGTCCACCAGCAACCTGCGGCTCGCGCACGCCAGCTGCCGTAAGCCCCACGGGCCGTCGGATGACGCGATGACGTTCCTCGACGAGGAGCTCGCCACCAACCTGCACGACACCGACGTCCGCATCCAGCAGCTGGTGCTGACCGGTGACCAGATCTACGCCGATGACGTGGCCAGCCCGCTGCTGCACCTCTGCAACACCCTCGCGCAGGAGCTGCTCGGCGGCGAGGAGCGGCTGCCCACCACCGACGCCGCCAGCGTCCCGGCGACGCTCGCGCAGCTCCCGGCCACGCGGCGACAGCGGCTCGTGCAGGAGCTGGCCGGATTCACCACCAACGACGGCTCGGACCACCTGCTGTCGTTCGGCGAGTTCGCCGCGATGTACTGCCTCGCATGGAGCAGCCGGGTGTGGCGCGCGCTGCCGCCCACCAACCAGGTGGTCAAGGCGGTCCCGGCCGGCGTGCACGCATCGGTGCGCAGCCACCTCACCGACCACGAGGCGTGCGCCGCCGAGCACCCCGACCAGCCGTTTCCGGCCGCGTGGAACACCACCATCGACGCGCCCGACACCGGGCAGCGCGCCCGTGTCACCGCGTTCG
>JBFGFG010000338.1:0-2734 GCA_041579655.1 Nitriliruptoraceae bacterium | reverse complement strand
GCTACCCGGCCGCGCCCCGGCGACGCGAGCCTCGCGGCGCTCAACCTCATCGACGGCGTGACCGAGGGCTGAACGCGCCGCCCGTACCCTCGCTGGCACCGACCGGAGAGCCACGTGGGACGCACCACCGCAGCGTTGACCCGCCTGCTCGCCGCGCAGGGTCAGCACATCGAGGACCGCGTGCGGGACTCCCACATGGCGATCGCCGACCGGGTGTTCAACGCGGTCGGGCCGATCGCGTCCCCCGTGCGGATGGTCCACGACCAGATCGGTGCCGGGCTCCACGCGGCCGTCCGGCAGGCGTTGGGTGTCGCCGGTGAGGTCGGGGCGCGGGCGGCGGATCGCGTCGACGACCGGCTCGTGTCGGAGTCAGCGATGGGGCACGCGACCGTCGGGGCCATCCTCGGGCTGGTCGGTGACTCGGTACGCGAGTCCGAGCCGGACCTCGACTGGCCGACGGTGCTGCTGCGCGACGGCGAGGTGGTGGCCGAGCACGGCGGCCCGCGTCCGGTCCCGTCCACCACGCGCGAGCTGGTCGTGCTGCTGCACGGTCTGTGCGAGACCGATCGGTCGTGGGCGTGGGGCACGGACCTGGCTCGGCCGTCGATCCCGACGCGGATCGCTGCGCCCGACCGCGATGTCCTGCTGGCACGCGTGAACTCGGGACGCCGACCGGCCGAGGTCGGGGCGGAGCTGGCGTTCCTGCTGGCCGCGCTGGACTCCGCGAGCGTCGAGCGCGTCGTGCTCGTGGGGCACTCGATGGGCGGGCTGGTCGCACGGGCGGCGCTGCGCACCGCCGTCGCCGACGGCTTCGGCTGGGTCGAACGCTGCGACACCCTGGTGACGATCGGCACACCGCACCTCGGCGCCCCGCTGGAGAAGGCCGTCGAGGTGCTGGTCCGCGCCGGCGCCGTGGCCCGCGAGGTCGACGCGATCACGAGCTGGTTCGACCAGCGCTCCTCCGGTGTGCGTGACCTCCGCCACGGGACGATGACCGGCCACGACGCGCCGGGTCGTCCGGTCGCTGTGGTGCCGTTGCCGCCCCACGTGACGATGCACACGATCGGTGCGACGCTGCGCAACCCGGTGCTCGCGGCGATCGCTGGTGACGGTCTGGTCACGCACGGCAGCGCGCACGCGGTGGGGGCCGCCGAGCTCGCGGCGCTGCGCGGGACCAACCTCCACCTCGCCGGGCGGTCACACTTCGACCTCGTGGCCGACCCCGAGGTGGGCGAGCACGTCGCGCGCCTCGTAGACGGCGGCTGAGCCGGCGTTCAGACGCCCTCGAGCTGCCGCGTCCCGGTCGGTGGCTGCGGCGTGACCACCACCTCGGGGGTGTCCGAGACCGCCTGGAGCAGCACCGCGCGCAGCAGCTCGCGCAAGGCCGTGGGGAGATCGTCCGGCGTGTCGACGGCGAAGCCGACCTCCGTCGCGAGCCGCGCCAGCGTCGTCTCGTCGACGTCGCCCACGCCGACGGGGCACACCACGGGGCGTGTCGGCGGAGCGTGCAGCCGCTCGATGGCGGTCGCCGCGTCGCCACGCTCCCAGCGCCCGTCGGTCACCAGCAGCACCCACGGGCGCAGCGTGCGACGTCCGCGGTCGAGGTTGGCGCTCATCACGCGCTCCATCTCGCTGCCGACGAGGTCGATGGCCCCGGCGACGTCCGCAAGGCCGTCGGCCCGGAGCTCGGGCAGCGAGCCGGGGTCGACCGGCGGGCCGAGCTCCACGGCGATCTGGGCTTCGCCGCCGGCGGTGATGACGCCGACCCGCGTGGTGTGCAGCGCGTGCAGCGTGCCCCACGCCTCGTCGAGCGCGGCGACCACGCCCGCGTGCAGCTGGGGGAGCACCGGGCCCATCGATGCGGAGGTGTCGATCACGAGCGCGATGGGCAGGGTCGGAGCCGTGGTGTGGTCGGTCATGGGGCGTGCTCCGGGTCGGTGGTCAGGATGGTGATGCCGAGGCGGCCGACCGCGGATCGCAGCTCGTCGGACCGGTCCAGGAGTCGGCTTGCAGCCACGAGCTGCTCGGTCGGGATCGCTCGCGCCCAGGCCCGGATCCCGGGCTGGTCCCGGGCGGCCCGGTCCAGCACCGAGAGCATCGCGACGGCGTCGTCGTCGGGCTGTGCCGCGACGGCGGTGACCAGCAGGCCGAGCGAGCGCACCGAGAGGCGCACGAGGATCGACAGCGCCTCGTGCGGGTGCGACTCGACGCCGAGCATCAGCTCGACGCGTCGCGTGACCGTCAGCAGCGTCACGACGCGGTCCAGCGCTGCGCCCTCGTCCGTCGCGGCACCAGCCCTGAGCAGGTCCGCCGGGTGCTCGATCACCGACAGCACGGCGACCAGGGTGGTGTCGTCGACCGCGCCCACGAAGCGGCCGAGGGTGACGTGGTCGCCGCGCTGCACGAGCTCGGCGGTGACCTCGAGGATCGTTGTGAGCTCGACGCCCGGGACCAGCGCCGTGGCCGCCGCGGGGGAGAGCGTGCGACAGGTGTCGGCGAGGAAGCCCGTGTCCAGCGCCCGCGTGATCGCCCCGGCCCGGCTGCTCGGCATCGACGCGGCGATGCGCCCGGCGAGCGCCGGGCCGATGATGCGGCGCGTGATCGACGCCGCGAGCGCCGCGGGCATCAGCGCGCTCGCGGCCGCGAACCTGCTGAACACCTCCGCGTGCTGCGCGAGCAGCCCGGCCGACAGCGAGCGACGCAGATGCGCGAGCTCGTCGGGGTCGACCTCGTC
>JBFGFG010000337.1:0-2735 GCA_041579655.1 Nitriliruptoraceae bacterium | reverse complement strand
GCGATGGCGGGCGGCGTCGGGCCGCGCCTCGAGGGCGACACCCTGCGGGACGCGATGGCGTGCGGCCTCAGCCTCGCCTCGCTCGACAAGCTGCACCCGCACGACCCGCGCCTCGAGACGCTGCTGTGGTCGTGGGCGACCGACACCGCCGCCATCGACCCGCAGCTCGGTGATCGGGCGGTGATCGGGACCGACGGCCGGTTCCACGTGCTCGGGCGCGACGTCGAGGTTGGCACCCCCGAGGACCCGTCGGCTCAGCCGGTGGGGCACGCGGTGCTGTGCCGACGCAGCGACGGCGCGTTCGAGGTCGCGAGCCTGACGTCCGGCGACTTCACGCTGCAGCTCACCTCACAGCCCTCGATGCTGGAGCTGCTGTGCGGCGCCGGCGAGCTCGCCACGCCGCGCAGCGCGCGGGAGATGCAGCTGGTGCGGGAAGCCATCGAGCGCCACGAAGCTGCCGTCGGCCCCCTGCGAGCCGAGATCCACGTGGCCTACGCCGTGGTGGAGGGCGACGACGGCACGCCGACCTGGGCGGCCGGCTGAACGCGATCGCCCGTCACCTCAGCTGACGTCGTCGCGACGCCGGCGAGGCCTGACCACGGCCGCGAGACCGAACGCGAGCACGGCTGCCAGCACCGCCCCACCGCCCGTCGAGGCGAGGTCGGGGTCGTCTGCGGTGTCCGTCACGCCGTCGTCCGATCCGGCCGTGGGCGCGGTCGGGTCGAACGGGCCGATCACCGGCACCGTCAGCGTGCTGGGTGCCTCGGCGCTCGAGGCCACCGTCAGCTGGTCCGGCGCCTTGTTGTTGTAGTACGCGAGGTCGGTGCTGGCGAGCACCAGACGCAGCGAGTGGCCGGTCTCGAAGCGCCAGGACGTCCCCACGAGGTGCATCTGCACCGGGCCGGCGTCCATCGCGTCGGTGGGCACCCGCGCCGGTGCGACCTGCCTGCGGATGAGCGTGGCGTTGCCGTCGGGGTCCACGTCGTACAGCTTCGCGAACAGCACGCCGTCGACGGCGGGGTTGTCGTGGCTCAGCTGCAGCGACAGCTCGGGCACGCCGACCACGTCCAGCGGTGACGCGAACGGGGTGGTGGTGAACACGATGTTCTGGCCCGGGATCTCGGTCGGCGGCTGGTCGCCCGCCTGGCCGGGCGAGCTGGTGTTCGCCGTCTCGGAGTACGCCGCCGGCAGGCCACCGGGCGGGTTGATGAAGCTGGACGTCCCACCGGTCACGGCGACGCCGGGCGCGGCCAGCGCGCCGCTGTCCGGGTCGAGCGTGAGCACGATCTGCTCGGCGTCACGGGGCGGGTAGCTCGCCGAGGTGCCGTACGCGGGTGCGGAGGTGCCGCCGGTCTGGGCGACGTCGTACTCGACCCACGGCCGGAACCACGCGAAGCCGGGCCCGGTGTCGACCGACTCGTCGCCGCGGACGTGCCGCTCGAACCACGCGAGGTGGCGACGCGCGAAGTAGGTGTCGGCGTACTCGGCCTGGCGCTCGGGCGTGTCGTCGAAGGCGCCGCCGTACGGCTCGCCGTCACCGGGCAACGGCTGGTAGCCACCGTGGCCACTGCTGTGCCAGATCACGGCGACCGGGACGTCGCGTTCCTGCAGCGACAGCGCCCACGGCACGGTCTCGTTCGGCGTGAACAGCGTGTCCGGTAGGCCCTGGGCGATGATCGTCGGGGTCGTGAGCTCGTCGATGCGCGTGGCGACCGAGGCCGTGCCGACCAGCGTCCGGCCAGCCTCGTCGGCGGTGCCGAGCGTCGAGAGCTGCGCGTAGATCTCGCAGATGCCCGGGATGAAGCCCGCGCACGGCGCAGCGGTCGGGTACGTCTCCTGACGTCTCGCCGGGTCGCAGGCTCCGTTGCCCTGTGCCGGCTGCGCCAGCCCGAGCGCGTAGAACAGCGACGTCCACTCCTGCTTGAACACGCCCTGCTCGTAGTGGTCGAGGTCCCACGGGTCTGCGGCCGTGTGGAAGTTGTTCGGCACCAGCGAGTACTGCAGCGAGTGCCAGGTGCGACCGGGCGCGAGCGCGTCCACGCGCGCGTCGCTCACCCCGACCATGCCCTGGTGGCCACCGCCGTACGAGCCGCCCATCAGACCGACCTTGGGATCACCGACGGCGTCGAGCGCGACGTAGTCCTGCGCAGCGAGCCAGTCGATGATGCGCATCACGTTGCTGCCGTCGTACTGGATCGAGTCGAGCCCGATGCAGCCCGTCGACTTGCCGAACCCCTGCGTCGAGATCGTGACCACGACGTAGCCGTGGGACGCGAAGTACGCCGCGTTGGTCCTCTGCTCGTCCTTCGCCTTGTGCCCGCCGTAGCCGTGCTGGTGCACGATCGCCGGCATCGGGTTCGCCGCCGACGCGTCGGTCGGCTTCCACAGGTCGGCGTCGATGGTGACCGGGATGTCGGCGTCCGGTCCCGTCAGCAGGTCGAACGTGATCGCCTCGGTGGTCCAGGTGTGCGGACCGACGCCAGCGGGCGCCTGCCCGTCGGACGTCGTGGCCGCTGCAGCCGGGGCTGGCACCGCCGTCGCGGTGGCCGCCATCACGAAGCCTGCAGCCAGCAGCGCAGCCGCCAGCACGTTGCCCACACGTCGTCCGTCGCGCACGCCGACCTCCCGAGGTCATCACATGTCCCGTCGACCGGAACGCGCGCGCGCAAAGATACGCCGCAGCCCGGGTTGCGAGGGCGCAACAACGCAGCGATGTGGGCTGACGCGGCCGTCGC
>JBFGFG010000336.1:0-2746 GCA_041579655.1 Nitriliruptoraceae bacterium | reverse complement strand
GTCCAGGTGCAGCTCGTCGCGGAGGTGGTCGGTGAACGCCGTGAACCCGCCGCTGACGATCGCGACGCGGAAGCCGAGCCGTTTGAGCGTGCGCACGAAGGTGCGCGCGCCGGGGGTGAGGCGCATGTTCCCGCGGACCCGGTCGATCGCGCCGGCGTCGAGCCCCTCGAGCAGGGCGACCCGGGCCCGCAGCGAGCCCTCGAAGTCGAGCTCGCCGGCCATCGCACGGGAGGTGATGTCCGCGACCGCGGGCAGGCAGCCGGCCTCGGCCGCGAGCAGCTCGATCACCTCGTCCTGGATCAGGGTCGAGTCGACGTCCATCAGCACCAGCCGCTTGACGCCCGACTGCAGCCGCTCGGGCTGCATCGCGACGTCGAAGTCGTGCGAGGCGGCCGCGTCGACCAGCTCGGCGCGCATCCGGTCGACGTCGCCCTCGATCACCTCGAGCTCGTAGGACACCACCGGGTAGCGCGACAGCCGCACGATGCGGTCGATGTTGCCGCCGCCGGCCGCCACCGCGCTCGCCACGATGCCGAGGGCGGCCGGGCTGAGCGTGCGGCCGAGCACCGTGATGACGCTGCGCGCGAGCCCCTCGCGCGTGGACACGTCCTCCACGACCTCGAAGTCGACATCGATGTCGGTCTCCCAGCCGAAGAACAGCAGGTCCTTCAGCACGCCGCTGCCGTTCGGGACACCGATGAGCACGTTCAGCGTGAGCCGCTCGCGCACGACCAGCTGCTCCATGTCGTGGACGCTGGCGTCGTGCCGGTCCAGGATCGCCAGCAGGCGTGCCGTGATGCCGGGGTGGTCGCGACCGGTCACGTGGACCAGGACGGTGCTGGGGGCGGTCATGCGTGACCTTCGCTGCGGGGCCACCACGAGGGTAGGACGCTCACAGGGCGGTCCACGCCAGCGCCTCCCCGCCCTCGTCCCAGCCTGCGACACCGAGGCCGGCGCGGGTGTGCTCGCGCAGCGTCGCGGCGAGCTCGGGGCCCAGCGCAGCCGTGAGGTCCTCGGGCAGCGTCGTCGGGACCGGGATGGGCGGCCGGGGCCGTCCGACCTCGCGGTGCCCCCGAGCCAGCCAGCCCTCGAGCTCCTCGACCGTCGCGTCCCCGCGCAGCAGCTGCTCGACGGTGGCGAGCTGCTCGCGCACGCCCGCCACGAGCTCGGCGACCGCCTCGCGGTTGAGCGTGAGCACCTCGGCCCAGAACGACGGGCGGGTGGCCGCCACGCGCGTGACGTCACGGAACGAGCCACCGGCGAGCACGTCGGCGCCGAGACCGTCCGCGGCACGCAGCTGGCCGTACGTCGCGTACGCCAGCACGTGCGGCAGGTGCGACAGCAGCGCCACGGTCCGGTCGTGCTCGGCGGGCGGCAGCACCACCGGTACGGCGCCGAGCCCGAGCGCGAGGTCGAGCACCGCCCGCAGCGTGCCGACCTCGTCGTGCTCGTCGGCCGTGACGATCCACGGGGCACCGTCGAACATGCCGGGTCGCGCCGCGCGGAACCCGGAGCGCTCGGTCCCCGTCATGGGGTGGCCGCCGAGGTGGCGCACGTGCCGTAGTCCGGCGGCACGCGCTCCAGCGGCCGCTGGCCCCTGCACCGAGGCCACCGACGTCGCCACGACCGGCCGTCCGCACGCGTCGTCGATGGCGTGCAGCACGTCGAGCACCTGCGGGGCAGGTGTGGCGACGACCACGATGTCCGCCGCCAGCGCGATCTCCTGCAGCGAGTCGGTCACCGGGACGCCGGCCGCCTCAGCCGCTGCGCGCTGCTCGGGATCGGTGTCCGTCGCGAGCAGCGGCCAGCCCTGGGCGAGCGCCTCGAGCGCGACCGAGCCGCCGATCAGCCCCAGGCCGACGACGCCGACCGTGCCGGTGGGGGCCGACATCAGCCCTCCCCCGCGGACGGTCCGAGCAGCTGGTCGAGCTGCGAGGGACGGTCAGCGACGCGCCCCTCCAACGGGCGCTGGTGCACGCGGCCCCAGCGGTGTCCGAGCGCCGGGTAGGCGCCCAGCAGCTTCACGGTGGTGTGGGCCTCGAGCAGCTCCGAGACCGCGGCGCGCAGGTCCGGGTCGCGCAGGCTGCCGTCGCACTCGAGCACGAATCCGTACTCGCCCAGCGCCCGCGAGAGCGGACGCGACTCGATGCGGCTGAGGTTGAGCGCACGCACCGCGAACGGCGCGAGCAGCTCGTGGACCGCGCCGGGACGGTTGCGGCCGGGCACGGCGAACAGCAGCACCTTGCCGTTGTCGTGGTGGCCCGGCTCGGCCCTGCCGACGATCGCGAACGCGACGTGGTCGTCCTCGCCGTCGTTGAGCTCGGCCGAGAGCACCTCCAGCCCGGCCGCCTCGGCGGCCCGCACCGACGCCAGCGCGGCCATCTCGCGCCGGCCGAGGCCGGCGACCTGCGCGCAGGCGAGGCTCGTGGACCCGACACCCTCCAGCATCACGATGCCGAGGCTGCGCAGGCTCCCGGCGCACTGGGCCAGCGCGTGCGGGTGGCTGGCGACGGTCGTGATCTCGTCGACCGTCACGCCGGGCAGGACCGCGAGGTGCAGTGTCGCGGCCACCTCGACCTTGCCGAGCACGAGGGCCTCGCTGATCTCGTGCACGAGGTGGTCGACGGTCTCGCGGACGCCGCCGACGATGGCGTCCTCCAGCGGGACGACCGCCCAGCGGGCCTCGGCGCGCTCGACCGCGTCGAGCGCTGCGGTGATGGACGGCGTCGGGACCAGGTCGGGGTCG
>JBFGFG010000335.1:0-2795 GCA_041579655.1 Nitriliruptoraceae bacterium | reverse complement strand
GTCATCGAGCGCCACCTGTTCGTGCCTGACGACGAACGGCCGGCGGTCGGCTGGTCAGTGACGGACGAACCCGCTGAAGGGCGCGAGGTGATCGCGCTGCGCGGTGCCGTGCTGTTCGGCGCCAGCGAGCGGGTTGACGGGGCCAAGGCGGGGACGATCGCGGCCACCGTGGACGCGCTGGCGAGCGTCGGGTCGTGCGTGTCGGTCGCCGACTGGCAGCAGTGGACGACCCACGTGGCTGACGACGGACCGGACGTGCTGCTTGCCCTGCCGCACACGCTCGAGGACCGGCGTGGGCGGGCCACGCTGTCGATCGGCAGCAAGGCCGAGCTCGCGGCGGCCCGCATCGCGCGTCAGCACGTCCGGCGTGACGACGAGTCGCACGTGGTGGTGGTGCTGCTCGGGTGCGACACCGCCGTCTCGGCCGGCGAGGCGGTCCCGTTCCAGCACTTCACCGCCCAGTTCCGACATGCGGGTGCCCAGATCGTCGTCGCGACGCTCTCGCGCGTGCTCGGACGCCACGCGGCGCCGGTCGCCGCGGACCTCGTCGGGAGCCTGCTGCGCGTGCCGGCTGGGGAGGGCGCAGCGCTGGGGGAGCGCCTCGTCGAGGTCCGCAGGCGCGCGCTGGCCAGCTTCGGCCCGATCGGCATGGTCATCACCGCGTACGGGGACGCGGACTGGATCATCGAGGGGGCGCCGTGAGCTTCACGCTGGAGGTGCTGCCCGCGGAGCACGGCGACTGCCTGCTGCTGTCCTGGGGGCCGCGCCGTGACGAGCGCCACCTGCTGATCGACGGCGGGCCGGACGACGGGGACGTCCGCGCGGCGCTGCTGGACGCCGTCGAGGAGCGGCTCACCTCGGACACGGACCGACTCGAGGCGCTCGTCGTGA
Source organism: Nitriliruptoraceae bacterium (assembly GCA_041579655.1). Classification (GTDB taxonomy): domain Bacteria; phylum Actinomycetota; class Nitriliruptoria; order Nitriliruptorales; family Nitriliruptoraceae; genus JBFGFG01. The sequence continues at coordinate 1,904 of JBFGFG010000335.1, read as the reverse complement.
CCCACATCGACGCCGACCACATCGGCGGCCTCGTGCGTCTGCTGCGGGACGGGCTGCCGTGGCCCGTCGCCGACGTCTGGTTCAACGGGTGGGACCACATGCCGGTGGACGTGCTGGGCGTGGCGCAGGCGGAGGAGGTCACCACCCGCCTGGTGGAGCTGGACCTGCCCTGGAACGAGGCGTTCGGCGGGGCCCGCGTCGCGGTGCCGGATGCCCCGCACGACCCGCTGCCGAGGGTTGAGCTCCCGGGCGGGCTCACCATCACGGTGCTCGGGCCGACGGTGGAGCGGCTGCGTCGCCTGGCTCGCGACTGGCGCCGCGCCTGTGAGGAGGCCGGGATCGTGCCCGGGGTCGATCCGGGGACGCGCCGCGAACGACCAGCCCGTGCGACCGGCCCCGCGGACGCGCTCGGCGATGCGGCCCTGGACCTGCCTGCGCTGGCGGCCGTCCGGTTCCGTCAGGACGCCTCGAGGGCGAACGGCGCGAGCATCTCGCTGCTGGCCGAGCACGACGGCCGCTCGGTGCTGCTGACGGGCGACGCCTTCGCGGGCGACGTCGTCGACGGCCTGCGGCGGCTCGAGCGTGAGCGCGGCGCCCCGGTCACCGTCGACGTCTGCAAGCTCCCGCACCACGGCAGCCGGGCGAACGTCTCGCGTGAGCTGGTACGCGTCGTCGCCGCCGCACGGTGGATCGTGTCCTCGAGCGGGCGCCAGTTCCACCACCCCGATCCCGAGGCGCTCGCGCGGGTCGTGCTCGAGGGTGGGGACGACCCCGAGCTGATCTTCAACTACCGCTCGGAGGAGTCCGAGGTGTGGGACGACCGCGCGCTGCGCCGCAGGCACGGCTTCTCGACCACATACCCGCGTCGCGGCGCGTCGGGGATCCGGGTCGAGATCTGACGTCGTCCGCGGCTCACCCGAGAGCCGCCGCGTGGCGGCGTCGGTGGGGCTCCGCCTGAGCGATCTGCCTGTCCGCTTGCGAGACGAGCATCGGGACGTCGAGCGTGGCCACGCGTGGATCGTGGGACAGCTCACCGAGTGAGAACCACAGGCAGCGCTTGCCGGACACGCCCGTGACGATCAGCTCGTACTCGAGCAGCGCACGCAGCGGCTCGTGCACACGACCGTCGACCGCCAGCTTCAGCTGCGCAGCCGTGGCGGCCGCCAACCCGAGAGCCCGGTGCGGGATGCGGTTGGCGACCAGCGTGCCGAGCAGCACGTGCAGCTGGGCAGCTTCGTCCTGGAGCTCGGCATGGAAGCCGCGCAGCCAGCCGTCGTCGCCGACGCGCTCGATGCGTGCGGCGACCACGCTCATGACGGTGTTCGCACCGGTGAGGTGGTCGTCGATGTAGGTGTGCAGCGCCTTGTCGTGCATGGAGGGCTTCTTCCGTCGAACGCGCCGTGGGGGTGCGGGCGCTCGGGACCATGCCCCGGGCCGGCAGCGATGACGCCGACGGCGTGTCATCCGATGGTGGTCGCCGTGGACGTCGGCTCCTAGGCTCGTCGTGCGACGCACGAGGGAGCCCGCCCATGGACAGCACCACGATCATCCGCGGTGGAACGGTGCACGACGGCCGTGGTGGCGAGGGCTACGACGCCGACGTGGTGGTGCGCGACGGTGTCGTGGCCGAGATCGTCCCGCCGGGCGCGACCACGCCGGACGGCGACGTCATCGACGCGTCGGGCTGCTGGGTGACGCCGGGCTTCGTGGACCTGCACACCCACTACGACGCGGAGGTCGAGGTCACGCCCGGCCTCACCGAGTCCGTCCGGCACGGGGTGACCAGCGTGCTCGTCGGCAGCTGCGGGCTGTCGATGGCGATCGGCGACCCCGAGGACATGGCGGACATGTTCTGTCGTGTCGAAGGCATCCCGCGCGAGCTCGTGCTGCCGCTGCTGCAGCGC
>JBFGFG010000334.1:0-2797 GCA_041579655.1 Nitriliruptoraceae bacterium | reverse complement strand
GTGCTCGATCGGCGCGAGCGTCTCGTCGGTGGGCGCGGCGGGCCGCGGCAGCCCCATCGCCATCGCAGCGGTCGCAGCGCCGGTCAGGCCGGCCCGTGCGAGGAAGGTCCTGCGGTCGAGCGTCGTCATGTCGGTGTCCCCGGTGTCGGTGTGGGGACGAGCGAACGCCCGGCGTGCGCCGGGGCGACGACGGGCCGGTGAACCGTCTGGGAGCGTTGCGTGAACGGAGGCCGAACCGGCTCAGCGTCAGCTCTCGAGCCACGCCTCGATCGACCGCAGCACCAGCGCGCGCCGGGTCTCGGGCATGAACGACGCCTCCGCGGCCCTGCGCTGCAGCGCCGCGTGACCGTCACGGTCCAGCTCCAGCAGCGTCTCGGCGTGGCGCAGCTCGTCGGTGAGCGTGGTCGCGAAGAACGGTGGGTCGTCGCTGCTGATGGTCACGGCCACGCCGGCCGCAGCCATCCTCGGCAGCGGGTGTGACGCGAGGTCCGGCACGACGCCGAGCGTGACGTTGCTGGACGGGCACACCTCGCACACCACGCCGGCCTCCGCGACGCGGGTCATCACGTCCGGTGCGTCGACGATCGCGACGCCGTGGCCGATGCGGTCCGCACCGACGTCGAGCGCAGCGGTGACGTACGAGGCGTCGCCGGTCTCGCCGGCGTGGATCGCGAGCCCGAGGCCGAGCCGGTCCGCCTCGGTGCGCAGGAACGCGAACTCGCTCGTGGGCGCTGCGGTCTCCGGGCCGGTCAGGCCCAGACCGACGATCGGCACCCCGCGTGCGAGGCCGCGCTCGACGAGCCCCACCGCGCGGCGGCCCATCTCGGCCCCGAGGTTGCGCGGCGTGTCCACGATCAGCCCGACGGGGGCGCGCTCGAGGCCCTGCAGCACCGCGTCCCACATCGCGTCGGCGTCCCACCCCTGCCACACCAGCGTGGTGGCCGTGAACGTCGCTTCGGTCCAGACCACGCCCTGCTCGCGCTGCGCCGCCACGAACGCGGCCGTGGCAGCGGCGAGGTCCGCCGGCTCCCGCAGCTGGTTCGACGTCGCCACGAAGCAGCGCACGAACTCGTCGAAGTCCGTGAACGGCGCCGGGTAGCGCAGGTCGTCGGCCGTGGCGTCGGGTGCCAGCACGAGCACCTCGGCCGGGTCCTCACCGCGGGCTCGCGCCAACGCGGCCGCGGTCTGCGCCGAGACGGTGCCCTCGAGGTGGACGTGGAGCTCGACCTTGGGCAGCGCGAGGAGGTCTGCGTCGGTCAGCGGCACGGTCGCTCCTCGGGGTGGCTCGGACATGAGGCGCGAGCCTAGAGGTCAGCCTCCCACCCGTGAGGTCCGGTTGGCGCCCGGGGACGCAGGGGAGTGCGGCGCTGGGTCGTAGCTGTCCTCCTGCGGCCGCTGGCCGGTGGCGGCGACCGCCACGCGCTGGAGGCGCCACGGACCGGTCACCTCGAACGTGATGCCGGCGCCCGGCGTGTGCAGCCCGCCCCGCTGCGACGAGAAGTACAGCCGCGTCCCGTCAGGAGAGAAGCACGGGCCGGTGATCTCCGACGCAGCGTGGGCCGCCTCGGGGAGGCGCACCAACGGCGCGACCTCGCGGGTGTCGGCGGCGATCAGGCGGATCTCGAGGTCACCGCCGTCCTCGGCCACCAGCACGTCGCCGCTCGGGGCGATCGTGACGTTGTCGACGCCGGTCAGGGGCGCGTCGGGGAAGTCCTGCGGGTCGTACAGCACGGTGATCGTCTGGCCGACGATGTCGTGGGTCCAGACCCGGTCGTCGCCCTTGGTGGTGAAGTAGACGTAGCCCGAGTCGTACCAGATGCCTTCGGTGCCGTTGAAGGTCGTGCCGGGCACCTGGCTGCGCAGCGGGGTGGCCGTCGCGTCCTCGATGTCCAGCCAGGTGACGTTGCCCGCGTCATCGACCAGGGCAGCCTGCAGCGTGCCGTCGGCCGGCGTGTCGGCCTGGAGGCGGCCGGTCGCCATCGCCTGCGCGTAGCGGCCCGGCGCCATCACGTAGCGGTAGAACAGCGACGCACCGTTGTCCTCGGTCACGAAGATGTGCTGGTTGACCGGGTCGACCGCGATCGCTTCGTGGTTGCACGAGCCCAGCATCGGCAGCGGCGCGGCCACGAACGAACCGTCGGGCGCGCACTCCCACACGCGGCCGCTGTTGCCGTTCTCCTCACACGACATCCAGGTGCCCCACGGGGTCGCGCCACCCGCGCAGTTGCCCGAGGTGCCCTCGAGGATCGGGTACGCCGACACGACGTTGCCGTCCGCGTCGAACCGGATCGCACCGGTGCCGCCGCGGCCCCCGCCGACCTCGGCGTTGTTGACGTAGCGGTAGCCGCCGTCGTCCTCCGGGTAGCAGGCGGCTCCGTCCGGGTTCGCGTGCCAGATGTAGGGGAGCCGGACCTGCTGACCGAGCCCGCCGATGCCGACCACCGGCAGACCGGACTGGGCGATGACCCGCGAGCGGAAGCCGGCGGGCAGCGCGAGGCCGTTCTCGTCAGGCTCCTGGAGTGGGCCGTAGGGACCGTCGCCCGCGACCGCGGGAGCCGTGAGCATCCCCGAGTAGAACGCCGGCGTGAACGACAGCGCCGTGCCGAGCACCGTGGTCCTCAGCAGGGTGCGGCGGTGGATGGAGCTGTTCCCGACGTGCATGATGTGGCCTCGTCCGTGTGCGGTGTGGGCTGTCCCCGTGAGGCAACGGCCACCACACAGCGGGCGGGTGAACGGCAGCGGGATCGCAGCGTCGGCAGCGGTGGGGCGCAGCACGGTGGACGCGCCGGGGTTGCCG
>JBFGFG010000333.1:0-2818 GCA_041579655.1 Nitriliruptoraceae bacterium | reverse complement strand
TGGCCGTCGCGACGCTGTGGATGGCGCTGCACGGCGCAGGCCTCGACACCGGCGCCCTGTCGTCGGCGTTCCTGATGACCTGGGGCGCGCTGGCGACGCCCTGTGTGATGACGGCGATGCTCAGCAGCGCGCTGCTGCTGGCCGCCACGCTCCTCACCGCGTTCTCCGGTGTGGCGGGCAGCACCGGTGGCCGGCTGGAGGCAGCGCTGTGGGTGCTCGCGCCGATCCTGGTGTCGCTCATCATCGTGTCGGGGCTGCCCGTCTACATCCCGCGAGCTCGCGACCACCGTCCGGGCGCGATGACCACGCAGAGGCTCGTGACCCTGACGGTGCTGTGCGTGGGGCCGGTCGCCGTCGGTGCCGTGCTCGGGAGCGAGGAGATGCTGGTGCTCGCGCTGAGCTCCTCGCTGATGGCAGCGCTGCTGCTGGTCGCTCGGATCGTGGTCTCCGTCCGCTACGAGATCGCGCACGTGCAGGCGACCGCGGACGTGCGCTTCGACGCGCTGATCGAGCACAGCGCCGAGGTCGTCGCGCTGGCCGATCGCAACGGCATCCTGTTCTACGTGTCGCGACCCGTCGAGCGGGCCTTCGGCATCCGTCCGCAGGACCTCGTGGGCCTGCCAGCGACGGACCTGGTGGTCGGGGACTACCTGGAGTCCTGGGCCGAGACGCTGCGCACGGCTGCGGACCGGCCGGGCATCCCTGTCGAGTCGCGGCTCGAGCTCGTCGACAGCCGGGGCATCCCGCGTCACGTGGAGGCGACGGTCGTGGACCTGCGCGACGTGGACGGCGTCAACGCGCTGTCGATCACGGTCCGCGACGTCACCGAGCGCGTGCAGCTCGAGTCCGAGCTGGTGCGCCGCGTGCGGCTCGACGACCTGACCGGCCTGTTCAACCGCCACGTGCTGACGGACCGGGTCACGCACGTGCTGGAGCGCCGGGATCAGCCCTGCGCCCTGCTGTACCTCGACGTCAACGACTTCAAGCTCGTCAACGACAGCTACGGGCACGCCGCGGGTGACGCGGTGCTCAAGGCGATCGCCGACCGCATCCAGCAGGCTCTGCGCCGGGCCGACACTGCCGGCCGCCTCGGAGGCGACGAGTTCGCGATCCTGCTCGAGGAGCTCAAGGACCCCGACCGCGACATCGCGATCATCACCGAGCGCATCCACGCCGCCTGCATGGCGCCGATCCGCATCGCGGAGAACGAGCGTGTGGTGGTGCGGGTCGCCGTCGGGGTCGCGAGGCCGACGCCCGGCATGTCGGCGGCGGAGCTGTTCCAGGCCGCTGACGCCGCGATGTACGTCGCGAAGCGCGAGCACCGCGGCACCGTCATCTTCGAGCCGTCCATGAGCGTCTCCAACGACTCGCGGCTACGCCTGATGCAGGACGTCGGCAAGGCGATCGAGCAGGGCACGTTCGCGATGCACTACCAGCCGATCGTGCACCTCGACACGGGCGCGTTCGCCGGCGCGGAGGCGCTGCTGCGCTGGCACCACCCGACGCTGGGCCGCGTGCTCCCGCACCACTTCCTCGACCACGCCGACGCCGCCGGTCTGACCAGCGAGCTGACGGACGCGATCGCCAACAAGATCCGCGCCGACCTCGACGCCTGGTGGAGCGCGACCGGGACGCCGCTGCACGTGGCGATGAACCTCTCGGCGGAGCAGCTCGCCCGGGTCGACGCCAAGGCGCTGATGGGCCTGCTGATGCAGGACGGCCTCGCGCACGGCCGGCTCACCATCGAGGTCACCGAGACCTCGATGCTGGGCGACGTGACGGCTGTCGCGGAGGTGCTGGACGACTTCCGCGCCGCCGGTTGCCACGTCGCGATCGACGACTTCGGCACCGGGCACGCGTCGATCGGCTACCTGCGCACGCTGCCGGTCGACCACCTCAAGATCGACCGCGAGTTCGTCAAGGACCTCACGGCAGGTGCTGCGGTCAGCTCGTTCGCCGCGACCATCCACCGACTCGCCTGTGACCTGTCGTTGGAGACCGTGGCCGAGGGCATCGAGACGGTCGAGCAGCACGAGGCCGTGCGTGCCATCGGCTGCCGGCTCGGTCAGGGCTGGTTGTTCGGCCGCCCGATGCCGATGTCCGACCTGGTTGCGGCACACGGCCAGCAGCAGCTGGTCAGCGCCGACCCGGCGCTGCTCGCCGAGCCGCTGGCCGAGGCCACCGAGCCCAGCTGAACGCACCGGGTGCGTCGCCGGTGGTTAGCGTGCGGGTCCGTCCCGCCGCACCGCACGGAGTCCCCACGTGTCCGACGCCATCCCCGCACCGCCCGTCGCCGACCGTGAGGACACGGTCGAGGACAGGCACGGTGCGCAGAGCCCGCGGCCGTACGCGTGGATGAAGAACCGCGAGGACCCGCGGCTGCTGCCGTTGCTCGAGGCCGAGAACGCCTGGACCCGGTCCCAGCTCGCGCCGCTGGACGGCCTCCGCGACGCCGTCTACGAGGAGATCCTGGCGCGTGTGCAGCAGGACGATGACTCGTCGGCCACGCCTCGGGGCGACTGGGAGTACTTCGCCCGGACCCGTGAGGGCGTCGAGCAGCGGGTGCACGTGGGGCGGCCGCGTGGTGCGTCGGACGGGTCGCAGGAGCAGGTGATCCTCGACGAGAACGTGCTGGCGGAGCCGACGGGCTACTGCAGCCTCGGCGCGCTCTCGGTGTCGCCGGACCAGACGCGGCTGGCGTACGCGCCCGACGTGGAGGGTGCGGAGATCTTCACGCTCCGCATCCGGGACCTCGACACCGGCGAGGACCTCGCGGACGTCATCGGCCCCGACGACGGCCGGCCGCTCGGCGGCGGGG
>JBFGFG010000332.1:0-2869 GCA_041579655.1 Nitriliruptoraceae bacterium | reverse complement strand
CTGCTCGGTCAGAACAGCGAGCTCTGCTCCGTCAGAACAGCGAGCTCTGCTCGACATCCTCGACGGGGACGAACGCCTTGGGCTGGGGGCGTACGAACACCTCGTCCGGGGCCTCCTGCGGCACCGGCGGCATCGGTGGCTGCTGTGGCTCGGTCATCGCGCGGCGCAGCTGGCCCGCCGCGCGTCCGAGGCCCAGCCCCACCAGCCCCGCGTCGAGCGCCTCGGGGTCCAGCCCGTTTACGACGGCCGCCATCGGGTCCACCGGCACCGAGGTGATGGGGGTCATCAGCGCGAGGTTGCGGTCGACCTCCTCGCGCCCGGCACGCAGCTTCGCCTCGTGGACGGGCAGCAGGTTGTGCAGGTTCGCGTACAGCTTCTCGATGGTCCCGTTGTCGCGCAGCAGCCGGGCGGCGATCTTCGGTCCGATGCCGTGCACGCCGCGCAGCCCGTCGGACGCGTCGCCGCGCATCGCGGCGAAGTCCACGTACTGCGAGGGGTCGATGCCGTAGTCGGCACGAACTCGCGCCGGGTCGGTGACGATCAGGTCCGACATCGTCGAGCGCGGACGCAGCAGCGTGACGGTGTCGGACACCTGCGCCGTGAGGTCGCGGTCCGAGGACAGCAGCACAACGTCGAGCGCCTGGTCCTTCGCGCGGGTGACCACCGACGCGAGCACGTCGTCCGCCTCCATGCCGTGCTCGCACACGACGGTGAAGCCGACCGCCTCGATGTCGCCCGGCAGCCGCGCGAGCGACTCCTCGAGCTCGGGGTCCTTCTCGGCGCGACCGGCCTTGTAGCCGGGGTCCGCCTGCTTGCGGACGTTGACCTCGTGGTCGAAGCCGACGATCACAGCGTCGAACGGTCCGGCCCACCACACGCTGGCGATGATGCGCACGACCATGTCGGCCATCCAGGCGCCCTCACGCTCCGCCGGGTTCGACGCGTGGAAGGCGCGGTGCGCGAGCGAGTTGCCGTCGACCGCGAGCACGCACGGGCGCAGCGAGACCTCGTCCTGCTCCATCTGCTGCCACCCGTCCGACCCGCTCGACGGTAGCGCGTAGCCTCGTGTGTCCAGACGCCCTGAGGCGTCCCCAGACCCTTGCCAGCACCATCTGGAGCCCTCGTGTCGAGCCTGCCCGCGGACGCCGTCAGCGCCGCTGCGCGCTTCGTGCTGCTGCGTGACCTGCCGCTGCTGGTGGTGGACCTCGAGCCGCCCGCGGACGACGACACGACGCCGCCGATGCTGCGCGACGGGCTGTTCCGCGCGCTCACCGAGCGGGGGATGGTGGTGCTGCCGCGGTTCTACGGCACCGACCTGCCCCGCGGGGCGAACGTCGGGCTGACGATCGAGCGCGACGTGCTGCGGCTCGAGGACGACGCCGAGACGACGTTGCTGCGCATCCCGCGCGAGGCCGTCGAGCGCCCGTGGCTTGATCGCGCGATCGCGCTGAAGGGCACGATGCTGTGCGTGGGGCCGGCGCTCGGCGTCAACGCCGACCAGGACGCCCACGAGCTGTGCGACGTGCTGGACATCGCGGCCACCGCGGGCCGGGTCGCGGGCGCGATCGTCGGCGTCGCCGAGCCCCGCATCGGTCTCCCGCTGCTGTTCTGAGCCGACCGTTCCGACGGTTGCCACTGCGGCGACCTGAACGGCACGGCTCCGCCTCCGTACGGTCACCGCACCGCTTCTGAGGATCCGCGTGCCCCACGACGCCGTCAGCGCTCCGACCCACCACTCCTCGAACCACGAGGAGCTCGGCCGACCCCGCGTCGACCTCACCGACCGGCGGAGCGGGGACGCTGCCACCGCGCTCGCGGCAGGCCCCCCGGCTGCTGCGGGCGTCGTGCACCTCGTGGGCGTCGGCCCGGGCGACGCCGGCATGGTCACGCTGCGGGCGGCGCGGCTGCTGGCGACCGCGGACGTGGTCGCGCACGACAAGCTGGTGCCGGCCGAGGTGCTGGCGCTGATCGCGCCGGACGCCGAGCGCGTCGACGTCGGTCGGCGAGCGGGTGGTGCGTACGTCGGCCGCGACGCCGTGGACGAGGTGTTGATCGCCGCGGCGCTCGCCGGTCGCGCGGTGGTGCGTGTGAAGGGCGGCGACCCGTACGTGTTCGGCCGCGGCGCCGAGGAGGCGACCGCGCTGGCCGCTGCCGGGGTCCCGGTCGAGGTCGTGCCGGGCATCACCTCTGCGGTCGCGGTCCCCGCCGCGGCGGGCATCCCCGTGACGCTGCGTGGCGTGGCCACGGGGGTCACGGTTGTCACCGGCCACGAGGACCCGACGAAGCCGGCCGCCCAGGTTGACATCGACGCCCTGGCCGCGACCTCGGGGACGCTGGTGGTGCTGATGGGACGCAAGGCGCTGCCCGCCCTGGCCGCCCGGCTGGTGCAGGCAGGGCGCGACGCGAGCACGCCCGCTGCCGTGATCGCCCACGGCGGCTGGCCGGGGCAGGTGCTGGTCGAGGGCACGCTCGGTGATCTCGCCGAGCTCGCGGAGGCAGCCGACGTCCCGACTCCGGCGGTGGTCGTCATCGGTGAGGTGGTGGCCCATCGCGTGCGCACGGCCGACCGAGCATCCCGGCCGCTGCACGGTGTCCCGGTGGCGCTGCCGCGGCTCACCGACGGACCCTCGCGGATCGGGGTGGCGCTACGCCACGCCGGCGCCGTGCTGAGCGAGCCACAGGTGCTGGAGCCGGCGGCTGCGCCGCAGGAGGCGCTGGACACGCTCGCCCGCGACGTTGTCGCCGGCCGCATCGACACCGTGGTGGTGACCTCGACCGGGGCGGCCGAGACGCTGTTGGACGCGTTGGTGGGTGCGGGCTCCGACGTGCGGGCGCTCGTGGGCGTCGCGGTGTGGGTCAGCGGTCGGCG
>JBFGFG010000331.1:0-2876 GCA_041579655.1 Nitriliruptoraceae bacterium | reverse complement strand
GCGCAGGGAGACCATCACGACGGCCGGATGGCCAGCGCATGCACCCCCATCCCGTCGTGTCCAACTAGTTACTACCAAGGGTGCCGGCGGCCACTCAGCACACCAGACCGATGACGGTCGTGACGAAGAACCCCAGCAGCAGGGGCCCGAGCACCGTCCGCTTCCAGAGCGCAAGCGCAAGCGCGGCGATGCCGCCTGCCAGGACGGGGTTGAGCAGGTCGATCTGGCCGCCCGAACGGAGCATCGCGGGCGCCACCAACGCCGCGAGCGCAGCCGGCGGGATCATCCGCAGCACGGTCTGGATGCGCGGCGGCAGCCCCGTGAACCGCTCCGCCACCATCAGCGACGACCCTCTGATCGCGAGCGTGACCAGACCACCGAGCAGCACGACCCACCACAGCTGCGTCATCTCGCCACCTCGACGCGCGCGCGCTCGGCCACGACGGTCCCCACCGTGATGCCCGTCGCAGCGGCGACGAGCAGACCGGCGTTGTAGGGCAGGCCGGCCGCGAGCACGGCGACCGTGCCGGACGAGAGCGCGGCGGACAACGTGGCCCGGTCCGACACCGTGGGGATCAGGATGACGAGGAACATCAGCGGGATGGCGGCACCGAGCGGCAGCCACTCCGGCAGGGACGCACCCACGACAGCGCCGATCACCGTGGTCGCCTGCCACGCGGTCCACAGCGTCAGCGCGCAGCCGATGAAGTAGCCGAAGGTGTTGCGTGCGTCGGGGTCCTTCGCGCTGCGCGACACGCTGAGCGCGAAGGCCTGGTCGACCAGCAGGTAGCTCATCAACGCCCGCTTGCCCCGCGGCTCGTGCGCCACCAGCGGTGCGACAGCGGCCGAGTACATCGCGAAGCGCAGGTTGATCACCATGATCGTCAGCACGATGACGGCCGTGGGTGCCGCGTCGGCAAGCAGCGCGATCGCCGCGAGCTGCGATGCCCCGGCGAACACGAACATCGACAGCGCCAGACCGCCGCTCACGCCCAGCCCGGCGTCCACAGCTGCGGCGCCAGCGACCATCCCGAACGGGATGATGCCCAGCAGCAGCGGTGCGACGTCGCGCACACCCTCCCGCATCGCAGCGGCGAGCGGGAGGTCGGCGGGGGCGGTCGAGGTCGTCACGACACACAGCCTGCCGCATCACCCCGCGCGGGCGCGTGGTCCACGCCGGGTCCACCTCCCGCGTGCCCGTCTCGCGTGCCAACCGGGACGGTGTGGGCTGAGGCGGCCAGACTTGGCCGTGTCCGCCCACGTGGCGGGCACGACCGCGACCGCGCGACCGGGCGGCTCAGCCGCCCATGATCGTGTCGAGGGTGAGCTCGGGGTTGTCGCGCTCGATGCGGATGAGGCGGTACTCGTCCGGGAACAGCGCGATCGGCTGGCCGTCGGCGCGCTCGTACACCTCGACTCCACGCATCGCGGACAGCGCGGCGCGGCTCTCCTCGTCGGTGCGACGCGCGACGTTGAAGCCGCTGGGCTCGAGCCGCACGGGCGCGTTGAACTCGTGCTCCATGCGCCAGACGGCGACCTCGAACTGCAGCACGCCGACGGCGGCCACGACCGGACGCTGGTCGCCGAGGTCGGGGTGGCGCAGCACCTGCCAGGTGCCCTCCTGGTCGAGCTGGTCCATGCCCGAGCGGAACTGCTTCACCTTGCTGCGGTCGGCCGGCTCGGCGATGCGGAAGTGCTCCGGGGTGAACGTCGGCAGCTGCGGGTAGCGCACCGGCGCACCCTCGAGGTGCAGCGTGTCGCCGATCGCCAACCCGCTGGCGTTGACCAGACCGATGACGTCGCCGGGCCACGCCTCGTCGATGGTGTCGCGCTCGCGGCCGAACACCTCGCTGACGTACTTCAGCGCGATGCTGCGCCCGGTGCGGTGGCACGTCAGCTGCATGCCGCGCTCGAAGTGGCCCGACGCCATGCGGATGAACGCGATGCGGTCGCGGTGGCGCGGGTCCATGTTCGCCTGGACCTTGAACACCTGGGCCGAGGTGCCGGCGTCCAACGCGCGCGGCTCACCGTCCACGTCGATGCGCGGCGACGGTGGCGGGGCGATGTCGACGATCGCGTCCAGCAGCAGCTCGACGCCGAAGTTCGACAGGGCGGATCCGAAGAACACCGGCGTGGTCTCGCCCGCGAGGAACGTCGCCTGGTCGTGGTCGAGGCCGAGGCCGTCGAGCAGCTCGAGCTCCTCGGGCAGCTCGGGCGCCTCGGTCGCCATCTCCTCGATGCTCATCGTGGTGTCGGTCGAGCGCGTCGCACGCTTGGTCGCCTCGAAGCGGTGCACCTCGTCCTCGCGACGGTCGACGACGCCGAGGAAGCGACCGTTGTGCCGGACCGGCCAGGTCACCGGCGTGCCGCGCAGGCCGATCTGCTGCTCGATGTCGTCGAGGATCTCGAGCGTGTCCGGCGACGGCCGGTCCATCTTGTTGACGAAGGTGATCAGCGGCGTGCCGCGGCGGCGGCAGACCTCGAACAGCGTCAGGGTCTGCGGCTCCACACCACGCGAGGCGTCCAGCACCATCACCGCCGCGTCCACGCCGGACAGCACGCGGTAGGTGTCCTCCGAGAAGTCGCGGTGGCCAGGGGTGTCGAGGAGGTTGAACACGCAGCCGCGGTGCTCGAAGCGCATGACCGCGGACGACACCGAGATGCCACGCTTCTGCTCGAGCTCCTGCCAGTCCGAGCGCGCCGCCCGGTCCGCCTTGCGGTCGTTGGTGCCACCGGCCGTCGCGATCGCGCCCGCGTACAGCAGGAACTTCTCGGTCAGCGTGGTCTTGCCGGCGTCCGGGTGCGAGATGATCGCGAACGTGCGACGGCGCGCGGCCTCGTCGAGCAGGCTGGACACGGGCGGCTCCGGGGAGGGC
>JBFGFG010000330.1:0-2912 GCA_041579655.1 Nitriliruptoraceae bacterium | reverse complement strand
GCGGCAAGTTCGACTCGCAGAGCTACGCGGTGTCGGGCGGTCTGCACGGTGTCGGTGTGTCGGTCGTCAACGCGCTCTCGAACCGCACCGAGGTCGAGGTCACGCGCGACGGCCACGTGCACACCATCTCGTTCGAGAAGGGCCTCGTCGTCGAGGAGCTCCAGCAGGGAGCGAAGCGGTCCGGGCACGGCAGCACCGTGCGGTTCTGGCCCGACGACACCATCTTCGACACCACCACCTTCTCGTGGGACCCGATCGCCGAGCGCCTGCGCGAGACCGCGTTCCTCAACCCGGGCCTCGCGTGCCGCCTGATCGACGAGCGCGACGAGAAGCGCTCGACGACCTTCCGCTACGACGACGGCCTGTCGGACTTCGTCGAGCTGCTGCTGCACGGCCACGCACCGATGGTCCCGACCCTGCGGCTGCACCACACCGGCGAGGTGGAGGGCCGACCGGTCGCGCTCGACGTGGCGCTGACCTGGACGACCGGCTTCCACGACGAGCGCCTGCGCTCGTACGTCAACATCGTGCGCACCGCTGACGGCGGCACCCACGAGGAGGGCTTCCGCCGCGCGCTGACCGGCGTGTTCAAGGAGTTCTCCGAGACCAGCCGCGCCAAGACGAAGAAGGACCCCAACCTCGAGGGGTCCGACCTGCGCGAGGGCCTCGTCGCCGTGGTCTCCCTGAAGCTCCCCGACCCGCAGTTCGAGGGCCAGACGAAGGGCCGCCTCGGCTCGTCGGTGGCCCGCGGCTACGTCGAGCAGGTGGTCTCCGAGGCGCTGCGCGACTGGGTCAACGCCAACAAGGCGCAGGCCACGAAGGTGGTCAAGCGCGCGGTGCTCGCCGCCCGCTCGCGCACCGCCGCGAAGGCCGCGCGCGACATGACCCGTCGCAAGGGGCTGCTGGACGTCCAGTCCGCCGGTCTGCCCGGCAAGCTCGCGGACTGCACCTCGCGCGAGCCGTCCGAGACCGAGCTGTACGTGGTCGAGGGTGACTCCGCCGGCGGCTCCTCCAAGCAGGCGCGTGACCGCCAGACGCAGGCGATCCTGCCGCTGCGCGGCAAGGTGCTCAACGTCGAGAAGGCCCAGCTGCGCCGCGTGCTGCAGAACACCGAGATCCAGGCCCTGATCAAGGCCATCGGCACCGGCGTCGAGCCGGAGTACGACGCCACCAAGCTCCGCTACCACAAGATCGTGCTGATGGCCGATGCGGACGTGGACGGCGGGCACATCACCACGCTGCTGCTGACGTTCTTCTACCGGCTGATGCCGCGGCTGATCGAGGAGGGCCGGCTGTTCCTGGCCCATCCGCCGCTGTACCAGCTGCGCAAGGGCGACCGGATCGCCTACGCGATGAGCGACGCGGACCGCGACAAGCTGCTGCGCACCGAGTTCAAGAAGTACACCACCGTCGACGTCCAGCGCTTCAAGGGGCTGGGCGAGATGGACGCCGAACAGCTGTGGGCCACCACGATGGACCCGGCCCGGCGCACGCTGCTGCGCATCGACGTCGAGGACGCCGAGGCAGCGGACGAGCTGTTCGTCCTGCTGATGGGCAACCAGACCGATCCGCGCCGCAGCTGGATCGTCGACAAGGCGAAGTTCGCGGTGAACCTCGACGTCTGACCCGTTCGTGTTGTGTCATCGTCCGTTCGGCCGACAGGCCCCATGACGGAGAAGGACATCCATGGACTGGATCACGACGGCCTCGCCACGCGTCGAGGAGCTCGTCGGCGAGGACACCGCGCACGCCGCGGACGTCGTCGGCGCACGTGTCGAGGTCGTGTACCAACCTCAGGTGCACCCCCTGACCGGCGCGACGGTCGGGGCCGAGGCGCTGGTGCGCGCCCACCGACCGGACGGAAGCTACGCCGACAACGCCTCGTGGCTCCCGGTGCTCGAGCAGATGGGCCAGACCGGTCCGATCGACCGCCACGTCGCCCACGTCGCGCTCGGCGTGCTGGCACGGCTGCGCCCGGTCACTCCCCGTCTGACCATGTCTCTGAACCTCTCCCCCGCCCGCTCGAACGTCCGCTACGCCGCCACGCTAATCGAGCTGCTGAGCGAGTACGGACTCCCGGGCAGCTCCGTGGTGGTGGAGATCACCGAGACCGCGGCGGTCGGTGACATGCGGTTGTTGGTGGCGACGACGGAAGCGCTCCAGGCCGTCGGTGTGAAGGTGGCGCTGGACGACTTCGGCACCGGCTGGTCCTCGCTGCTGCTGGTGCAGCGGCTACCGCTGAACGAGCTGAAGATGGACCGCAGCCTCATCAACGACCTGCGTGACGGCTCACGGACCGCGAACGCGGTCGCGCGCGGCGTGCTGACGATGGCCGAGGAGCTCCAGCTCGAGGTCGTGGCCGAGGGGCTCGAGGACCAGGAGCACGCCGCCGCGTGCTCGCGCTGGGCGTTCCACCGCTACCAGGGCTACGGCTTCGGTCGCCCGATGACGCCGTTCGCGCTGCACCAGCGGCTCGTGGACCCCAACCCCCTGGTCCCGGCCCGCAGCCCGCAGCGCGGCATCGGTCCCATGGACCAGGCCGTGATCACACCCAAGCTGGGTGTCAGCGACCACGGACCCGCCACGCTCATCGCGCGCAAGATCGGCGCGGACAGCCACGTCTGAGCCCGGCCGGCCCGAGCTCGTCGCGTAGCATCCTGCGCATGCGACGCAGGAGCAGGCGTGGACCGCGAGGACCGTCGGAGCCACCCCCTCGACGTCGTGCGCGCCGACGGTGTCGCCCGCGACAGCGTCGCGCGTGAGGAGCCGTTGCAGGTCCGGCTCGCCGCTCGCGGCGGCCCGTCGCAGGCGGCCTGGACCACGCTGCGCACGCCGGGCCACGACCTCGACCTCGCGCTGGGATGGGCCCGCGCCGAGGGGCTCGTGCGCACGATGCAGGACGTGGTGGTCGT
>JBFGFG010000329.1:0-2946 GCA_041579655.1 Nitriliruptoraceae bacterium | reverse complement strand
CAGACGCTCAACCAGCTGCTCGTGGAGATGGACGGCTTCTCGGTCGACGACGGCATCGTGGTGCTCGCGGCGACGAACCGGCCCGACATCCTCGACCCGGCGCTGCTGCGTCCCGGCCGCTTCGACCGTCAGGTCGAGATCGGGCGCCCCGACCTCGCCGCTCGGCACGCCATCCTGAAGCTCCACGCGGGCGCCCGCCCGCTCGACGCCGACGTCGACCTCGAGACCCTGGCTGCTCGGACGCCCGGCTTCACGGGCGCCGACCTCGCGGCGGTGGTGAACGAGGCGTCGCTGCTCGCCGCACGGACGGGTGGCACCAGGATCGCGCAGGAGCACCTGGTGGAGGACGTGGACCGCGTCCGCAGCGGGCCCCGGGCCAGCCAGGTGCTGACCGACGCGGAGCGCCACCGCGTCGCCGTCCACGAGGCGGGGCACGCCGTGGTGGTCGCGGCGCTCGGACGCGCCGACGAGGTCACCCGGGTCCAGGCCGTCCCGCGGGGGCGCACGCTCGGCAGCGTCACGCTGGGTGGGGACGCGGTGCTGCGCACCGCCGAGCACCTGCGCGACGACCTGGTGGCGCTCCTCTCCGGCCGGACCGCAGAACGGCAGCAGCTGGGGTCGGCCTCGACGTTGGGGGAGGACGACCTCGCGCGGGCGACCGGGCTGGCCCGTGACCTGGTCGGCGCCCACGCCTTGGTCGAGGGCCTGCCGCCGCGCCGGCTGCTGGCCCCGCGCACCGCCGGACACCTGGGCGAGGTCACGCAGGACGCGGTGCTCGGCGCGGAGCTGCGCGAGCGCCTCGACGCGGCCGTCGACGCCGAGCTCGTGTCAGCCCAGGCGCGCGCCGAGACCTTGATCGACGCCAACCGGGAGGTGCTGGTCGAGCTCGTCGCCGAGCTCGACCGCGTGGAGTCGCTGGACGGCCACCTGCTGCACGCCTTGCTGGCGCGCGTCACGCCGTCGGCGCGTGTGGCCGCGGACGTGTGATCCGACAGGTCAGCGTCCGCGGATGAGCAGCACGAGGTCGCGCGCCCTGTCGCGCACGTCCTCGTCCGCGCCCTCGTCGGTCGCCAGCCAGCGGAACAGCCCGGCGAGGTCGAGGCGCGCCGACCCGTCGAGCCGGGGCAGCGTGGGGGTGTCTCGGGCGTCCAGCAGCGCGCCGGCCTCGGCGTGGCTGGGCACGGCCTGGAGACCGCCGCCGTCGACCCAGCGCCGCCCGAGCTCGGCCCACACGTCGTCGTAGGTCGCCCAGGCGGACTGGCTGCCGAGGTCGTCGAGGTGTGCACCCGTCTCGACCGCGATGGCTGCGATCACCGCGTCGTGGACGCGTTCTATGGCCGCGGGCGGCGCGTCGTCGGGCGTCGTGACGCACACCGCGAGCAGCCCGCGGGCCCCGGTCATCGCGTCCTGCACGCGGTCGCAGACGGCGGCACGCACGAGCGGGCCCCAGCCCTCGACCAGCACCGCGTCCCAGCCGCTGGTGTCGTCCACGTCACGCACCTCCGTCGCCCGGGGGAGTGTCGCCCAGCAGCGCTGCGGCTGCACGGCCGCTGCCGGATGACCGTTAGCCTGCGCGCCATGGAACTTCGTATCGGCATCGACCTCGACGGCGTGGTCGCGGACTTCAACCGCGGCTGGATCACGGCGTGGAACGCCCGCCACGGCACCGACCTCGACGTGTCGCAGGTGGACGGCTGGGACTGCCTGCCCCGGCTGACCGGGCTGGCCTCGATGGACGAGTTCTGGGACTGGGCCCGTGACCTCGGCGAGGGCCGCTCGCTGTTCCGCGACCTGCGGCCGTTCGACGGCGCGATCGAGTCGATCCGCGCGTTGGAGGCCGCCGGGCACGACCCGGTCGTGATCACGGCGAAGCCTCGCTGGGCCGTGCCGGACACGTTCGGCTGGCTGTCCGACGTCGGGTTCCCGACCCGCGAGGTGCACGTCACCGACGACAAGTGGCACGTGGACTGCGACGTGTACATCGACGACGCCCCGCACGTGCTCGCGAGCTACGTGCAGCACCGACCGGAGGCGTTGATCCTGCGCTTCGTGCGTGGCTGGAACGTGCCGGTGACCGGCACCACCAACGTCGAGAGCTGGGACGCGATCCTCCGCGAGGTCGAGGCGCTGGTGCTCCGGACGCGCGCAGCCTGACGCGGCCGACCTCACGCGGGCGTCGTGCTGGACCCACGGCGCATCGTGGCCGAACGGGGCGCCTCGGCGTAGCGTCCTCGACCTGTCCGACGTCCCGACGTCCCACCACCACCACCAGAGAGCACCAGTTGAAGCTCCGTAGGATGCTGATCGCCACCACGGCGATCGCGATCGTCGCCAGCGCGTGCGCCGACACCACCGAGACCATCGAGGGCGAGCCCACCACCCCGGCCGACGAGACGACCGAGGACGCCGCCGGCGTCGAGAAGCTCGTGTTCGGCTTCGTGCCCTCCCGTGAGGCCGACCAGCTCGTGGAGTCCGCCGACGCCCTCGCCGAGGTGCTCTCCGAGGCGCTCGGCATCCCGGTCGAGTCGTTCGTCTCTCAGGACTACGCCGCGCTGACCGAGGCGATGGCCTCCGGCCAGGCTGACGTCGGCGCCTTCGGGCCGCTCGGGGTGGTGCGTGCCATCGACACCGCCGGCGTCGAGTTCGTGCTGCAGTCCTCGCGCTTCGGCTCGTTCACGTACCACACCCAGTACATGACCAACGATCCCGACACCTTCTGCCTCGACGAGGTCGTGGCGGACGAGGACGGCGACCTGTTCTGCAACGGCACGCTCGAGGCCGACACCGGCCCCGCCGGCGCGGACGCGATCAAGCTCATCACCGCCGACACCGAGCTGGCGTACGTCGACCAGACCTCGACCTCCGGCTACCTGATCCCGGCGCTGCAGATGCAGGAGCTCGGCGTGGACATCTCCGGCTTCGAGACCTTCGCCGGTGGTCACGACT
>JBFGFG010000328.1:0-2951 GCA_041579655.1 Nitriliruptoraceae bacterium | reverse complement strand
GTCTCGAGCCGGTCCGCCCAGGTGTGGCCATCGAGCACCCACGCACGCGCCGCGGCGCCCATGCGCGCGGCCTCCTCCGGGTTCCCGAGCAGCTCGTCGTAGGCCGCAGCCGCCTCCGCCTCGTCGTGCACGATGCGCACCGCCTCGGCCGGGAGGAGCCGCTCCACGGCCAGCGACGGGCCGCTCACCATCGGCGTCGCGCAGGCGGCCAGCTCGAACACCCGACGGGCGCACATCGTGGCGGAGTCGGTGACCGTGTTGACGTTCACCACGACCCGGTACCGGCGGGTCGCCTCGACAGCGAGGGGATAGGTCACCGATCCGACGACGTGCTCCCGGAAGCGCTCGGGCCACTGGAACCTCGGGTCGCCCGCGTGCCGGTCGAGGATGTGCAGGCCGTGTCGTCGAGCCGGATCGAGCAGCGCGGCCATCTGCTCCCGCCGCTCGGGGTGCTTGCGCGCGAACCACGTGCCGGCGAACAACACCGACCCGGTCCTGTCCTGCGGCGAGCTCGGCGGCTCATGGATGGCCGGCTGCGCCGCGAACGGCAGCGCGTGGACGGAGTCGTGGCCGAGCATCCTCCGGTAGACCGGCACGCGACCGCTGTCGACGGTGAACACGTGGTCGAACAGCGGCAGCGAGGCGAGGAACCAGTCACCGTTGACCGGGTCCTCCTTGTTCCAGAACGCCGTCGGGATCCCGAGCTCGCGCGCCGTCTCCACCGTGCGCACGAGGTCCGGGTGCGGCTTGCCGAAGCGGGCGATGCGCTCGCCCCAGCTGCCGCCTGCGCCCTTGTACGCCGACTCGACCAGCAGCAGGTCCGGTCGCTGACGGCGCAGCACCTCAGCGGCGTCATCGGCTCGCAGCTCAAGACACTCAGCCTCGTAGCGCAGCGCGGTGCTCGTGAACGAGTCCGCGACCAGTCCGATGCGCAAGTCCCGCGATGGTGCCGGCGACGGCCAGCTCACCGGACCGAGCCGTCCAACCACCGGGAGCTCGACCGTCTCACCCTCGCGTGCGACCGCCGACAGCTCCGTCGCCGGGTCATCGCCGACAGGCAGATCCGCTGCGCGGTTCCGGTCGAGCAGCGCCCGCATGCGCGCCCGCGGGTGGGCCGCCCTGGCGGCCTCGAGCCGCTCCCGCAGCACCTCCCGATCGCGCTCGAGCTTCTGGACCCGGGCCCGGAGGCGCGCCCTGTCCACGCGTGCCGCGTCGATCGATTCCTGCAGGTTGCGCAGGTACTCAGGGGCGAGGTCCGGCCGCAGCAGCTGCAGCTCCGGCCTCTCCTCGGGGGTTCCGTCGTCGCTCACAGCCCGGCATAGACGTCGACCAGCGCCTGCTGCTCGACGTCCCAGTTGTAACGAGCAGCCATCGCGGGGGTCGCGGCCCGCGCCTTCTCGTAGGTCTCGGGGTCACGCAGCTGCGTGATCGCGTCCGCGAGCGCCTGCGGGTCGGTCGGATCGCAGGTCACACCGACACCCTGCTCCTCGGCGATGCGGCCCATCGAGCCGAAGTTCGACACGACCACGGGGATGCCTGCCATCACGTACTCGAACAGCTTGTTCGGCAGTGACTCGCGGTAGCTCGGCGAGGTGCCCACGATGTTGCACATGCCGATGTCGGCGCTGGAGGACCAGTCGACCAGGTCCGGGTTCGGGACGGGACCGAAGAACCGCACGCGGTCCTCCATCCCACGGTCGCGGACCATGCGCTCGAGCGCAGCACGGTGGTAGCCGTACCCCACCACCACCAACGAGACGCCGGGTGCCCCCGGGGCCAGCGGTGCGTTCAGCAGCCCGACCGCGTCGATGACCTGCTCGATGCCGCGGTTCTCCTGGATGGAGCCCTGGTAGATCAGCAGCGTGTCGTGCGACGAGAGCCCCGTCTCGGCGCGCAGATCGCGGGTCCCCGTGGGCTGCTGCGGCGGCGGCACGTTGATCAGCTCGGTCGGCTCGACGCCGTAGCGGTCCCGGCACACGTCGGCGTACCCCGGGCTGGCCATGATGACGCGGTCGGCGTCGGGCACGCCGGCCTTCTCGAAGTGCTCACACCACAGGCGCCAGCCCGTGGTCATGCGGTTGCGGGCCGTCGCCATCTCGTGGCTGTCGTACACCAGCTTGCAGCCGGTCGCCTTCTTGACCTGCCGGGCGGCCCACAACGTGTTGAGGTCGTGGGCGTGCACGACGTCGGGCTCCGCGGCGATGGCCGCGGCGATGAAGCGGCGGTTGATGGCGTAGTGCTTGAGGCCCTGACCCTGCTTGCCGATCACGACCTTGACGAGCTTGAACGCGAAGCGCGCCAGCTTCGCGACGAAGCGCAGCAGCTCCGTCGAGGCGGTGCCGTACGCGCGCCTCAGCCCGGTCGCTGGCGCGACGGTGGCGACCGGGGCCGCCGTACGGGCTGACGAGGTGGCGGTGGCGCCCGGCGTGGCCGTGGTGTCGGTACCGATGCTGCCGAGCTCGCGCGCGGTGAGCTCGTCCACGGGCTCGCCCGTGATGCGGGACCGTCGGTCCTCGACCGCCCCCGCGTACCTGCCCGCGAAGCGGTTGACCGTGTCGATGCCCATCGAGACCCGGCTGACGCGATGGACGGCGATGCCGTCGTCGCGCAGCTCACGCTCCTGGGTCACGCCGGGCACCTGGATGGCCACGACGGTGACGTCGTGACCGGCCGCGATCAGCGTCCGAGCCTCCTTGGTCACCCGAGCGTCGTACTCGAACGAGTTCTTGACGAGCATGACGACGTTCATCGGAGGAGTCCCTCGATCGTGGCCGCGGCGCCGTGCAGGCGTCCGCGGTAGGTCCCCACGGCAGCAGCGACACGCTGGTCGAGCTCCGTGCGGTGGTTGGTCAGGTGGGTGAGCCGCTCGCGCAACGCATCGCCGGACACCGCGTCGGTGCGCACGACCAGCTCGTCGGCGCCGACGCTCGCCGCGAAGTCGGCAACCTTCG
>JBFGFG010000327.1:0-2952 GCA_041579655.1 Nitriliruptoraceae bacterium | reverse complement strand
GGTTCTGGCGCTTCGCGGCGCCGCGCGGTCTGGCGAGCACGCTGCAGGTCACCGTGCTGTGGGCTGACACCATCGTGATCGGCGCGCTGCGCGGCCCCGAGGACGCCGGGGTGTACGCGATCGCCGCGCGCTTCCTGGTCGTGGGATCGCTGGTGATCGGCGCGGTGCTGCAGGTCACCGGCCCGCGCATCTCGCGCCTGCTCACGCGCGGCGACGACGAGGCTGTCCAGGCCACCTTCCGCACCGCCACGTGGTGGGTGGTGTGGCT
Organism: Nitriliruptoraceae bacterium; assembly: GCA_041579655.1. Classification (GTDB taxonomy): domain Bacteria; phylum Actinomycetota; class Nitriliruptoria; order Nitriliruptorales; family Nitriliruptoraceae; genus JBFGFG01. The sequence goes on along the minus strand of JBFGFG010000327.1, from coordinate 2,684 downwards.
GGTGTGGCCGATGTACCTCGTGCTGGCCACGCTGCCCGAACCGATGCTGCTGCTGTTCGGCGAGGACTATCTCCCCGCGGCCTCCACCGTCACGGTGCTCGCGCTGGCGATGTGCGTCGGCGCCGCGTGCGGCCCGGTGGACGTGGTGCTGCTGATGTCGGGCCGCTCGTGGCTCTCGCTCGGCAACTGGGCCGCCGCGCTGGTGGTTGACCTCGGCCTCGCGTTCCTGCTGATCCCGCGGTACGGCATCCTCGGCGCTGCCATCGCGTGGGCCGCGTCGATCCTCGTGCGCAACGTCGGACCGCTGTTCCAGGTGCGCTCGGTGCTGGGGCTGGACCCGTTCGGTCTCGGCTACGCCCGGGCCACGCTCACCGCCGGCATCGTGTTCGGCGGCGGCGGCCTGTTGGTGCGCAACCTGCTGGGTGCCCGGCTCGTCTCGATCGCGGTGCTGCTGGCCGTCGGGCTGCCGCTGTACGGCATGCTGCTGCACCGCTGGCGGCACGGGCTGTACGTCTCCGCCCCGCAGGGCCCGACCACGCGTGACGAGCACACCGACGAGGTGGACGCGTGAGCACCACCACCACCTCGGACGGATCCTGGAACGACGGCAGCATCGCGCTGCCGTGGACGCAGGGGCTGCCCGACGGTGACCTCAGTGCCTGGCTCGCGCTGCCACCGCGAGGACCGGCCCGCGTGCTGGCCCCCCGCGAGCACCTCGACATCGTGCTGCCCACGGTCGCGCAGCTCGTCGGTCACGCGTCGCTGGCCCGTCGCACGGCGATCAGGGCCGGTGTGCTCGGCGTCAAGCTGGCTGGGGCACGGCTGCTGCCCGACGCGAACGCCTGGTCCGTGGTCGGGTCGCGGCTGCTGGCGCACGCCCGCGAGGTCGCCGGGCAGCCGGACGCCATCGGCATCATCCGGCTCAACCCCGCGCGCCCGAACCGCAAGCCGGTGCTCCAGCTGCTGTCCGAGGACGGACGCACCACGGCGTACGTGAAGGTCGGCTGGGACGAGATCTCGGCCGAGCTGGTGCGCGGCGAGACGCAGGTGCTGCTCGGCCTCGACGCGCCACCCGGCCTGGAGGTGCCCCAGGTGCTGGGGCACGTGGACGGCGCCGTGCCGGCGCTCGCGGTGTCGCCGTTCGAGGACGAGCGTGGCGGGTGGCACCACGTCGAGGACGAGATGGCCCGCCGCGCGGTCGCGATCTTCGCGCCGGGGAGCTTCGGACAGGACCCCACCCCGATGCGGCTGCAGGACACCCCGTTGTTCCACGGGGTCTCCGCGCAGCTGGACGAGCTCGCATCGCACCCCTTCGCGGCTGCGCTGATCCAACGGCGCGGGCGGTTCCTGGCCCGCTACGGACAGCAGCTGGTCGCCACCGGACGGTGGCACGGCGACTGGTCCCCGGGCTACGTGATCCTCGGCGAGGTGACCCATGCGTGGGACTGGGAGCGTTCGAGCACCGGTGCGCCGCTCGGTCTGGACGGGGCGTACACGATGATCGCTGCCGGACACGCGCCGTCCCGGGCAGCCCGCGTGCTGTCCGGGCTGCTCGAGGACCACCCGAACACCGGCCGGGCCGGTGCGATCGTCGCGTTGGCGCTGCTCGTGCGGGCGAGCAGGCACGCGGACGCGGCCGCGCACGGGATGCGCACGCGCGCCGAGGCGTCCCTGGCGCTGCTCGACGAGGCGTTGGCGCCGTGACCGACACACAGGCTGCGCAGATCCGGCCGGGACGTCGCGCGATGGCGCGCATCCTGCGCGGGATCCTCGTGGGGACGGTGCGGCGCGCGACCTCGGACCGCCGCGCGCTGCCGGCGTTCGTCGTGATCGGTGCGCAGCGGGCCGGCACCACGACCCTGTGGCGATGGCTGCTCGCCCACCCGCAGGTGCTGCCACCCGTGCTCGACAGCAAGGGCGTGCACTGGTTCGACCTCGACGCGCACCGTCCGCCCTGGTGGTACCGCGCCCACTTCCCGCTGCGCTCGACCCTCGCGCGGCGGACGCCGTCGGCCGTGTCCGGCGAGGCCAGCCCGTACTACCTGTTCCACCCCCGGGCGCCGGAGATGGCCGCCGCAACGCTGCCGGACACCAGGTTCGTTGTGCTGCTGCGCGACCCGGTCTCGCGCGCCGTCAGCCACTACCACCACATGCGTGACGAGGGCAACGAGCCGCTGGACACGCTCGAGGCCGCGCTCGCCGCCGAGCCGGGACGGCTCGAGGGTGCCGAGGCCGCGCTGCTCGCGGACCCGAGCGCGGTGCACCAGCACCACCTGCACCACGCGTACGCCGCGCGAGGTCGCTACGCGCAGCAGCTGGAGCGGTGGTTCGCAGCGGTCGGGCGCGACAGGGTGCTCGTGCTCGACGCCGGCAGGATGCGGAGCGAGCCGGACGCGCTGATGGCCGAGATCTGCAGCTTCATCGGGATCGATCCGGCGCTCGCCGCGTCACCGTCCCCCGGGGTGAACGCCGGTCACTACGCCCCGCCAGACCCGGCTGTGGTCACGACGCTGCGTGCCAGCTACGCCGAGGACGACGAGCGCCTGTGGGCGCTGCTCGGTGAACGCTGGTGGTGAGCCGGGGGCTCAGCCCGTGCGGACCATCGTCCACACACCGTCGCTGAACCAGCCACCGTCGTCGTCGCCGTCACCGTCGAGGTCGCCGGCCACGGGGATCCCGACGCC
>JBFGFG010000326.1:0-2972 GCA_041579655.1 Nitriliruptoraceae bacterium | reverse complement strand
CGAGCCGACCTCGGGCAACACCGGCGTCGGCCTCGCGATCGCGGCGGCGCTCAAGGGCTACCGCTGCCAGTTCGTGGTCCCGGACAAGGTCAGCCAGGAGAAGATCTCGCTGATGCGCGCCTACGGCGCCGAGGTCGTCGTGTGCCCGACGGCCGTCGAGCCCGAGGACCCACGCAGCTACTACTCCGTCAGCGACCGACTCGCGGAAGAGCCGGGGGCGTTCAAGCCGAACCAGTACTTCAACCAGGCCAACCCGCAGACCCACGAGTTCTCGACCGGCCCCGAGATCTGGCGCCAGACCAACGGCGAGGTCGACGCGTTCGTGTGCGGCGTCGGCACCGGCGGCACCGCGACCGGCATCGGGCGCTACCTCAAGCAGCGCAAGCCGTCCGTGCAGGTCATCGGCGCCGACCCGGTCGGGTCGATCTACTCCGGCGACGTCCACACCTACCTCGTGGAGGGCGTCGGCGAGGACTTCTGGCCCGAGACGTTCGACAAGGACATCGTGGACCACTGGTACCGGATCAGCGACGCGGACTCGTTCGCCGCCGCCCGCCGGTTGGTGCGCGACGAGGGGATCCTCGTCGGCGGCTCGTGCGGCATGGCGCTGCACGGCGCGCTGCTCTACGCGCAGGACCGTCCCGAGGACGAGCTGATCGTGGTGCTGCTGCCCGACTCCGGGCGCGGCTACCTCTCCAAGCTGTACGACGACGCGTGGATGTCCGAGCACGGCTTCCTCGAGCGTCGAGGTCGCTACACCGTCAGCGAGGGCCTGCGCAGCAAGGGCACCGGCATCCCCGACCTCGTGCACGTGCACCCGAGCGAGACGGTCGCGGCCGCCATCAAGATCCTGAAGGAGTTCGGCGTCAGCCAGCTGCCGGTGTTCGCCGAGGGCGCGCACGAAGCGGCGCGGTTGTCGGACATCGTCGGCTCGATACGGGAGAACGCCCTGCTCGATGCCGCGCTGAAGGACGCCTCGGTGATGCAGCGACCGGTCGGCGAGGTGATGCAGGAGCCGCTGCCCGTCGTCGGTGCCGCGGACGCGCTCGGCGATGCCAGCCGGCTGCTGGCAGCCGGCAGCCAGGCCGTCGTCGTCGTCGACGGCGACCGTCCCGTCGGTGTCCTGTCGGGCGCCGACCTGCTGAGCTTCCTCGCGGAGGTGGAGTGATGACACACGCTGACAAGGGCTTCGGCACGCGCGCGATCCACGCCGGCCAGGACCCCGAGCCGATCACCGGCTCGGTGAACGTGCCGATCTTCCAGACCTCCACCTTCGCCCAGCCACGCGTCGCGGAGCACACCGGCTACGAGTACGCCCGCACCGGCACGCCCACCCGCACGGCGCTGCAGGACGCGCTGGCCGCCGTCGAGGGGACCGAGCGCTGCGTCGCGTTCTCCTCCGGCCTCGCCGCCGAGGACGCGATCTTCCGGACGCTGTCGCCCGGTGACCACGTCGTGATCGCCGACGACGTGTACGGCGGCACCTACCGCCAGCTGGCGCAGCTGCACCAGCGCTGGGGCCTCACCCACACCGCGGTCGACCTGCGCGACCACGACGCCGTGCGCGCCGCGATCCAGCCCTCCACCAAGCTGCTGTGGGTCGAGACGCCGTCCAACCCGATGCTGAAGATCCTCGACCTCGCGGAGCTGGCCACGCTCGCGCACGAGCACGGCGCGCTGCTGGTGGCCGACAACACCTTCGCCACCCCGTACCTGACCCGGCCCGCGTCGCTGGGCGCCGACATCGTCGTGCACTCGACCACCAAGTACATCGGTGGTCACTCCGACGTGGTGGGTGGCGCGGTGTGCACCACCGCCGAGATCGCCGACCAGCTCGCGTGGCTGCAGAACGCCGTCGGCGCCGTCGGTGGCCCGATCGACAACTTCCTCACCCTGCGGGGCCTCAAGACGTTGCACGTGCGCATGGAGCGCCACTGCAGCAACGCGATGCGCATCGCCGAGTGGCTCACCGAGCACCCCAGCGTCACCGCGGTCCACTACCCGGGCCTGGCCACGGACCCCGGCCACGAGGTCGCGTCGCGGCAGATGGCGGCGTTCGGCGGGATGATCTCGTTCCAGCTCGGCCGCGAGGACATCGCGCGCAAGGTCGCCGAGCGCACCGAGCTGTTCTTCCTCGCCGAGTCGCTCGGGGGCGTCGAGTCGCTGATCGAGCACCCCGGCCTGATGACGCACGCCTCGGTGGCGGGCACGAAGCTGGAGGTCCCCTCCGACCTGCTGCGGCTCTCGGTCGGCATCGAGGAGGTCGAGGACCTCATCGCCGACCTCGCCGCCGCGCTGGACTGACACGCCGGGCTGACACGCTGGGAGCCTGCGCTGCCCGTACCGTCCGCGCATCTGCGCACGAGAGGACGGCGGTGCGGCGACCACGGCGAGCTCTCCTCAGCCTGCTCGTCTGCGCCGGGATGCTGCTGAGCGGATGCTCGGCCGGGTTCGACGACATCGTCACGCTGCGCGGCCCCGGCCTGGAGCTGACGCCGCAGCCCGAGGCGGTGCCGTCCACGATCGTCGCCGCCGACGGCACGCTGCTGGCCACCTTGCGGCGTGAGTACCGCGAGCGCGTGCGCATCGACGAGGTCCCGCAGGTGCTGCTCGACGCGGTGGTCGCGGCCGAGGACCAGCGCTTCTGGCAGCACGCCGGCGTGGACGCCCAGGCCGTCGCGCGCGCGGCGGTACGCAACCTCGTCGCCGGTGAGGTCGTCGAGGGCGGCTCCACCATCAGCCAGCAGCTGGTCGAGCTGCGGTTCATGCCGCCGGCCACCGACACGCTCGGCACCAAGGCTGCCGAGGCCGCGCTCGCGCTGCAGCTGGAGGAGGACTTCCCGAAGGAGTGGATCCTCGAGGAGTACCTGAACACGGTGTATCTGGGCGGCGGCGCGCACGGCGTGGGTGCTGCCGCGTGGTCGTACTTCCGGGCCGAGCCGTCCGAGCTGAGCGTGTCGCAGGCCGCGCTG
>JBFGFG010000325.1:0-2980 GCA_041579655.1 Nitriliruptoraceae bacterium | reverse complement strand
TGGCCGCCGGTGCCGGAGACGCTCGAGGCCACGCTGCGCGAGGCGATGCGGCTGGCCCGCTCGGGGATCAGCCTCGACGTGTTCCTGCTCGAGGACGCGCACGGGCTGGTCGCGTTCGCTGAGCGGCTCGCGGCGCTCACGGGCGGTGGCGTGACCCAGCTGCAGGGCGAGGCGCTGGGACGGCACATCGTGACGGGGTACGACCGCACGGCCTGACGCGAGGTCTGCGGTGCTTGCTGTTCGGGCATTAGTGCTAACATGTGCAAGCACCGCGGTGTCCCGACGATCCCCTCCGACGTCGGGACGCCCGCGGGACCCTCCCAAGGAACACTCCCATGGCCATCGTCCGTGACCCCAAGATCAAGCGCCTCGCGACGCTCCCGCTGTTCGCCGGCTGCTCCGACCGTGAGCTGGCCGCCATCGGCGCCGCAGCCGAGCAGGTCATCGTCACCAAGCACACCGAGCTGACCCACCAGGGTGACCGCTCCGACAGCGTGTACGTCCTCATCGACGGCATGGTCCAGGTGCGTGAGGGCGACCGCGTCCTGGCCTACCTCAAGGACGGCGACGTCGTCGGCGAGCTCGGCACCCTCGACCGCACCCCCCGCACCGCGACCGTCACGGCGATCGTGGACACCGAGGTGCTGCTGATCGACCGTCGGCACCTGCTGCCGCTGCTGGACCGCAGCCCACGTGTGGGTGCCCGTCTCGAGGCCATCGCAGGCCCGCGCCGCGCAGCCTGACAGGGGTCGTTGCAGCGTTCGCACCGTCCCGGGTTGGCCGCTGCAGCACCCCAGGCCCTAGGTTCCGCACGACACATGACGCCAAGACAGGCACCAGGAGCTCCACCGTGGCGAAGCACGACGTCCAGCTGGCGATCATCGGCGCGGGGCCCGCGGGCCTGTACGCCGCGTACTACGCCGGGTTCCGGGGCATGACCACGGTGCTGATCGACTCGCTGCCCGAGCCGGGTGGGCAGGTCGCCGCGCTGTACCCCGAGAAGCAGATCTTCGACGTCGCGGGCTTCCCCAACATCAAGGGGCAGCTGCTGGTGGACCAGCTGGTCGAGCAGGCAGGGCAGTTCGACCCGACCTACCTGCTCAACCACCGCGCCGAGGACCTCGAGAAGCTCGAGGACGGCTCGTTCCTCATCCGCACGTCCAAGGGCGAGGAGATCGCCTGCAAGGCCGTGCTGATCACCGGTGGCATCGGCACCTTCACGCCGCGCCCCCTGCCGGACAGCGAGAACTACGAGGGCGACGGGCTCGTCTACTTCGTGAAGAACCTCGAGGTCATGCGCGACAAGGACGTCCTGATCGTCGGCGGCGGCGACTCGGCGTTCGACTGGGCCTACAACCTCGAGACCATCGCCCGCTCGATCACGCTGATCCACCGTCGCGACCGGTTCCGGGCGCACGAGGACACCGTCGAGAAGGTCCAGAACTCCACCGTCCGCGTGATGACCCACACCGAGGTCGCCGCGATCCACGGTGAGGACTCCATCGAGTCGGTGACGGTGTTCAACAACCAGACCGACGAGCGTGAGGCCATCAAGGCGCAGGCCGTCGTCGCCGCGCTCGGCTTCAAGTCGGACCTCGGGCCGCTGCGCTCGTGGGACGTGGCGATCACCGGTCGCCACGTCACCGTCGACACCACGATGGCCACCAACATCGAGGGTGTGTTCGCCGCCGGCGACATCACCGACTACGAGGGCAAGGTCCGCCTGATCGCCGTCGGCTTCGGCGAGGCGGCCACGGCCGTGAACAACATCGCGGCGTACATCGACCCCACGGCACGCGTGTTCCCGGGCCACTCGAGCGACTCGAAGTGACCGCTGGCCGCGGCGTCAGCCGTCGCGGGCTGCACGGCTGATCGTCGCGCTGTTGACGATCCGGCCCCGTGCGCCTCGCTTGGGTGCGGGCGCGGCGCTCAGCGACAGCAGGCGCACGACGCGCCCACGCTGCCCGCGCCACGGCAGCAGCAGCTCGGCCATGCGCTCGTCGGTGCCGCGCTCCTCGCCGGCGAGGGCGTAGGCCACGTGGTTGGGGATGTGGAAGTCCCCGAGCTCGACCGGGTCCGGGTCGCCGAACGAGATCCGCTGGATGATGCTGGCCGTCCAGATGCCCAGCCCCGGCACCGCCCGCAGCCGCGCCTCGGCGTCCTCGGTGCCCATCGTCGCGGCCTCCTGCAGCCGTGCCACGCGGCGACAGGCCTCGCGGATCGTCCTCGTCCGCGACGCCTCCACGCCCAGCCGTCGGTAGAGGTGCTCCGGCTGCTCGCAGAACCACTCGGCCGGCGGCCGCACGCGTAGCCCCTCGTGCGGTCCGGGTGCGGGCTCGCCGTGGAGCTGCACCATCCGGCGCCACTGGTCGGTGGCCTCGTTGCCGGTCACCCTCTGGCCGAGGATCGTCGGCACCAGCGTGTCCTCGACGTCGCCGGTGCGCATGATCCGCAGGCCGGGGTTGCGATGGTGGGCACGCGCGACCGTGGGGTGCAGCTCGGGGGCGAAGCCGTCGATGTCGTCGAGCTCGCCGAGCAGCGCAGGCAGCCGGTCGAGCGCGTGCTCGGCTCCCGGGCCCCAGGCGCCTGCCTCGACACGTCCGTCGCGGAACAGCCTCAGCGCGAGGGTGGCGGGCCCGTCCGGCGTCCGTGAGCTGCGCACCAGCTCGTCACGACTGAGCCGGATGGTGGGGTCGCCACGGTGCACGCGCAGCGGTCCCACCGTCTGCACCAGGTGCAGCGGTCGGTCGAGGGTGAGCTGACGGGTCCGCATGCCGCAGGACGATACGGCGGTCGGCCGTCCACAGCCGTGCGAGTCCCGTCCGGCGCGGTCGGGTCGGGGCGGAGCACGGTGGGGCGTGACCACCTCCGTCGAGCCCGCCGCGGCCACACCCGCACACCGGCTGACCGCTCCGGCGGCGCCGGTGGCGGTGGTGTGCCTGCTCGTCGGCGGGCTGGCCCCGCCGATGGCGCCGAGCGT
>JBFGFG010000324.1:0-2981 GCA_041579655.1 Nitriliruptoraceae bacterium | reverse complement strand
CGCTCGGTCCGCGCGAGGTGATCCACGCGGTGGAGCGCTTCAACGGCCGCAGCCAAGGCACGCTCACGGGGCTCCCGGACGGTCGCATCGTGCACACGGCGACCGGCGCCGGCAGCGGTCCGGACGCCGACGGGACCGGGCTGCTGCTCGCCAGCGCGCCGGACGCCGCTCCCGGAGAGGACCCGGAGCTGCTCGCGACCGGCTTCAAGAACGCCTACGCGCACGCGGTGGACCCGCTGTTCCCCGACGAGGGGCTGTACGTCACCGAGGTCGGCGACGGCCGCTACGACGGCGAGGCACCCCGCGACGAGCTCAACAACCTGTCGTACGCGACGGACGTGGTCGAGGACGCCGGCTGGCCGCGCTGCACCTCGCTGCGTGACCCCACCGAGGAGTTCGGTGTCACGGACGACGACTGCGCCCCGGGCGACACCGGACAACCCCTGTGGCCGTTCACGACGTTCCCGCCGCAGTCGACGCCGACGTCGGTCGCGCCGCTCGACACCGGGCTGGTGCTGGTCGCGCTGTGGGTCACCGGCGAGGTGGTGGCGGCGCGCGCCGACGACAGCTACGACGTGATCCTCGCCGGCGTGTCGAACCCGCAGCACCTGCTCGCGCTCGACGACGGCAGCGTGCTGCTGACGGTGCACGGCACCGGGGAGCTGTGGCGACTCACGCGCTGAGCGCGTCGCGCTGTCCCGCGGTGTGAGCGCTGTCCCGCGGTGTGAGCGCTGTCCCGCCTGTGAGCGCTGTCCCGTCGTGTGAGCGCGGCCGCTCACTGCGCCTGACAGCGCTCGATCCACGGGACGGACCGCTGCACCTACGCTGACGCACGAGCCGAGGAGACGTGGATGGACGACCGCACCGCCGCCGTGCTGGCCGAGGGGCCGCCGCCGGTCAACGGCGTCATCCAGCGCGTGCTGGACTTCATCGCCGCGCTGCGCCGCGCCGGTGTCCCCACGGCGTTGTCGGAGGGCATCGACGCCGTCTCGCTGCTCGAGCACGTGGACCTGATGGACCGCGCGATGCTGCGCGAGGCGCTGGCCGCCTCGACGATCCGCTCCACCACGCACAGGGCCGCGTTCGACGACCTGTTCGAGCTGTACTTCCCGGCGCGCTCCGCCCAGCCGCCGGCCCCCGTCGACCCCGACGCAGACCCGTCGGCCACTCCGTCGAGCGAGGACGCTGACGCCGCGCAGCAGGAGTTCATGCGCCAGCTGATGGAGCGGCTGATGGACGGCGACGACGCCTCGGTGCGCCAGCTCGCGCGCGACGCCGTCGAGCAGTTCGGGCGGGTCGACGGCCGCGACGGCGGCACCAGCTACTTCCAGTACCGCGTGCTGCGGGCGGTGGACCTCCAGCAGCTGCTGCGCGACCTGCTGCGCGAGCGCGTGTCCGACGAGGACCAGGTCACCCCGCTGCAGGAGCGGCTGTGGCGCGACGAGTACGAGGCGCGCATCGAGGCGTTCCGGCAGGAGATCGAGGCCGAGATCCGGCGCCGGGCCGCACAACAACGCGGGATCGACCAGGTCGCCGACCGCTCGACCCGCCCGCCGCTGGAGGAGGTCGACTTCCTGCGCCTGTCGCCCGAGGAGCAGACCCGCATGCGCGGCGAGATCCGGCCGCTCGCGCGCAAGCTCGCCACGCGCGTGGCGGTGAAGCGCAAGCACGGTCGCGACGGCCGTCTCGACGTGCGCAAGACGGTCCGGCGCAGCCTGATGACCGGCGGCGTGCCGTTCGAACCCGCGTTCAAGCCGCGCAAGCCGCACAAGCCCGAGCTGTGGGTCATCTGCGACGTGTCAGGCTCGGTCGCGGCGTTCGCCCGCTTCACGCTGCTGCTGACCAACACGCTGCAGGAGCAGTTCAGCAAGGTGCGCAGCTTCGCGTTCATCGACACGCTCGACGAGGTCACCGGCCTGTTCGAGCGCCACGAGTTCGAGGAGGCCGTCAAGCGCATGGTGCACGAGGCCGAGCTGGTGTGGCTGGACGGCCACAGCGACTACGGCCACAGCTTCAAGGTGCTGCACGAGCGCTACGCCGCCGACATCTCACCGCGCGCGACGGTGCTGATCCTCGGCGACGGTCGCAACAACTACCGGCAGACCAACGCCTGGGTGCTCGAGCAGATCCAGCAGAAGGCCCGGCACGTCTACTGGCTCAACCCGGAGCCGATCGGGTTCTGGGACACCGGCGACTCGGTGATGGCCAGCTACGGCCGCTACTGCGACGACGTGGTCGAGGTCCGCAACCTCAAGCAGCTCGGCGCCTTCGTCCAGCGGATCGCCACGTGAGGCAGCGCTGATGGCCCGCGTCGGCCTGCTCGGAGGGACGTTCGATCCCGTGCACCACGGCCACCTGGTCGTGGCGCAGGCGGCGCTGGACATCCTCGAGCTCGACGAGGTGCGGCTGCTGGTCGCAGGGGACCCGTGGCAGAAGGAGCCGCGCACCCCGGCCGCGGTCCGCGTCGAGCTCGCGCGCCTCGCCGCGGCCGAGCACGACGAGCTCGAGGTCGACGATCGCGAGTGTCGCCGGGACGGGCCGACCTACACCTACGACACGCTCGCCGAGCTCGTCGCGGAGGACCCGTACGCGGAGCTGACGTTCCTGCTCGGTGCCGACGCGGCCGCCCGGATGTCCACCTGGTACCGGGCCGACGACGTGCTGGCGCTGGCGCGGTTCGTGGTGGTCAACCGGCCCGGGCACGACCTGCCGGCGCTGCCCGTGGGCGTCGAGGTGCTCGAGGTGCCGCCGCTGGACATCTCCTCCACGCAGCTGCGCAGGCTGGCCTCCGGGGGCCGCTCGCTGCGCTACCTGGTGCCCGAGCCGGTGCGACGCAGGATCGGCGAGTACGGGCTGTACGGTCCCGCCGATGGCCCCTGACGAGCAGCACGAGGACGCCCCCGAGGGGGCCGCGCGACGCGTTCGACGCGGCGCGGGCGAGCGCGCACGCAAGCAGGCCGCGATGGCGAGGGCGCGCCGCG
>JBFGFG010000323.1:0-2985 GCA_041579655.1 Nitriliruptoraceae bacterium | reverse complement strand
TCTCGATGAGCGCCGCCATGCCGCCGTACGGCGAGATGTAGGGGTTGTCGACCTGGCCGAGGTCACCGCAGAAGATCACCTTGCTGCCCATCGCCATGCGCGTGAGCACCACCTTCAGCGCCGAGAGCTCGATGTTCTGCGCCTCGTCCACGATCACGATCTCGTCCGTGATCGAGCGCCCCCGCAGGTAGGTGATCGCCGCCATCTCCAGCTGCCCTCGCTCGACCATCTGGTCGACGTGCGCCGCCACGGCCCGGTGCTCGCGACCTCCCCGGCTGCGCCCGTCGTCCTTGCGCATCAGGCTGTAGAGGTTGTCGTGCACCGCCGCCATCCACGGCGCGAGCTTCTCGTCGAGCCCGCCCGGGAGGTAGCCGACCTCCTGTCGCCCCACCGCGATCAGCGGCCGGTACACGCTCAGGCGTCGGTACACGCCCTGCTCCAGCACCTGCTCGAGCCCCGCAGCCAGCGCCAGGAAGGTCTTGCCGGTGCCGGCCATCCCCATCAGGCTGACGCAGGGCACGTCCGGGTCCATCAACAGGTCGATGGCGAAGGTCTGGCGCACGTCGCGCGGCGTCATGCGGAAAACGCTGCGGTGCCCCGGCACCCGCTTCACGGTCGCGGCCCCGCTCACGTCGTCGATCGCGATGACCCGCCCCAGCCCGCTCGCCGAGCGACCCGCCCGCATCACAAGGCACTGGTTGAGGTGGAAGCCGTCCGGCGGCACCGAGGCACCGTCGGCGAACAGCGTCGCCTTGTCGTCACGGTGCAGCGCGTCGAGCACCTCGGCGTCGATCTCGATGTCCTCGATGCCGGTCCACGCGCTGTCCACCCGCGCCTGGTCCCCGCGGTAGTCCTCCACCGCCACGCCGAGCTGCGCGCCCTTGATGCGCAGCGCGGTGTCCTTGGTGATGAGCGTCCCGCCCAGCCCGATCGCCGTGGACAGGATCCGGTGGTCCGGCTTCATCGGGTCGAGGTAGTGCGGCAGCTCGACGTCGACGAAGTTGGACTCGATGCGCAGCGTGCCGCCGCTGGGGATCCCCTCGGCGTCGCGCAGCCCGGAGTCCGACCGCTCGCGGACCTCCTCGATCAGGCGCAGCGCCGTGCGGGCGTTGCGGCCGATCTCGTCGTGCAGCGTCTTCTTGCGGTCCAGCTCCTCGATCACCACCAGCGGCACCACGACGTTGTGCTCGTCGAAGCGGTGCAGCGAGTGGGGGTCGGCAAGCAGGACGTTGGTGTCCAGGACGTACGTGGTGGGACTCTCGGTGGTGGTCATCGCTCGATGCAGCTCCCCCCGGGAAGCGACAGCGGCGTCGCCGTCCACCTCCCGGAAACGTGAAAACCACCCCGGTGGGGTGGCGACATGATCAGGTGGACGTGGATGCGAGAGAGGCGCTCGTCGGCGGCTCGCCCGCGTCCGACCCCGGTTGGCGGGGCGACCCTCACCGGTCGGGCGTGCTCCGAGAGCCACCACGTGTGCGGGGCTTCGGACACCATGACCTCGAGTGTCTGCGGACGTGCTTCTGACATCAGGAACCGTAACCCCGACCATGCCCCACCGGCGGTATCTCCAACGCGTCGTCGTACGCTGTCGTCGTGCCCCTCGAGCCGACCGGACGCTGCGTGACCACCGACGTGACCGCCGACGCACCCCCACCGCACTGGCCCCGGATCGCCGCCACCACCGTCGACGGCATGCTCCTGGCGCTGCTGACCGCGGGCTCGTTCCTGCTCGTGCCCGACGCCTCGCCGCAGCTGCGCCTGGGGCTGCTGCTGGTCGCCGCCGGCGTGCCGACCTTCCTCGCGGAGGGCCTGTTCGGACGCTCGATGGGCAAGGCCGCGCTCGGGCTGCGCCACGTGCCCCGCGACCAGCCCCCTCCGTCCGCGATCGCGTTCGGCGTCCGCTTCGGGATCAAGTGGCTGGTCCCGCTGACGATGGCCGCCGTCGGGCTCGCGCTGCTGTCGCTGCTGTGGTGGACGCTGGACGTGCTGCCCGCCCTGCGCGGCGACCGACTCACCTTCCACGACCGCATCGCCGGCACCCGCGTGCGGTGGACGGCGCCGATCCGTCACGACTGACGGCCCTCGCGCGCGTCGCGCCGCGCGTGCCTTCTCAGCGGCCGAAGCGGCGCACGCGCGCCTGGTAGTCGCGCAGCGCCCGGAGGAAGTCCACGCGCCGGAACGCCGGCCAGTACGGGTCGGCGAAGTGGAACTCGCTGTGCGCGCTCTGCCACAGCAGGAACCCGCTCAGCCGGATCTCGCCGCTGGTCCGGATGATCAGGTCCGGGTCCGGCACGTCGCTGGCGTACAGGTGCCGCGACAGGTCGTCCGGGGTGAGGTGCTCGGCGATCTCCTCGACGGTGTCCCCCGCCGCCACCCGGTCGAGCAGCAGCGAGCGCATCGCGTCGGTGATCTCGCGCCGGCCGCCGTAGCCCACCGCCACCTGGACGTGCATGCCGGTGTTCGCCTTCGTGGCCTCGGTCGCCTCCTTGAGGCGCACCTGCACGTCGTCCGGCAGCAGGTCGAGCGCGCCGACAGCACTCACGCGCTGCCCACGGCTCTGCGCGTGCTCGTCGGTCGCCAGCGCCGCCACCGTGTCGGTGATGATGTCCAGCAGCGCCCGCAGCTCGTCGTCGTCGCGCGCGAGGTTGTCCGTCGACAGCATCCACAGCGTCACGTACGGCAGCTCGAGCTCGTGGCACCAGTGCAGGAACTCGTGGATCTTCCTCGCGCCCGCCGCGTGCCCCACCGCTGGCGCGTCGCCGCGCTCCGTCGCGAACCGGCGGTTGCCGTCGAGGATCACACCCACATGCCGCGGCAGAGGCGCCGACCGGAGCTGACGCTCGAGCCGTGCCTCGTACAACCGGTAGATCGGTGCGGATGCCATGCGGCCTGAGGCTACGACCCGATGAGACGTCAGGGGCGCGGCGAGGTCAGCATCTCGTCAGGGCGCCGACCGGCTTCCGCCTGGTCGCGCCGCCGCGTGCG
>JBFGFG010000322.1:0-3002 GCA_041579655.1 Nitriliruptoraceae bacterium | reverse complement strand
GTGGGTCAGAGCAGGCGGGGTTGGCCGCCGTGCTCGGCGTCGACCTGCTCGAGGTAGGCGCGCATGCCGGCCTTCGTGAGCTTGCGGTCGAGGCCGCCGCGGGTCATCGGGCGGGTGGTGCCGGCGACCGGGGTCTCCTGCCAGCCGCGGTCGTGGAGCCCGAAGATCCACGCGACGCTCGCGTACGACGCGCAGTCGCGGCCGTCGAGCAGGTAGTGGTTGTTGATCCACAGCAGGTTCTCGTACGCCTGCTCGGGGGTCTCCGACCACTTCAGCACCTGCTTGCCCCAGTACATGCGCAGGTGGTTGTGGAGGTAGCCGTCCTCGCGGACCTGGGTCTGGCACGCGTTCCAGGCCTCGTCGTGGGTCTGGGACAGCGCGAGCTCCTCGCGGCTGTAGACGTCCTCGCGGTGGTCGCCGCGGTGCTCGTCCAGGGTGCGTCGGGCCCACTCCGGCAGCGCGTCGTAGCTGTCGTAGGCCGGCTCGAAGCGGACGTAGTTCACGGCGAGCTCGCGGCGCACCACCAGCTGCTCGAGGAACGAGACCACGTCGTCGGGCGTGCCGGCCGAGGACGCCTGGATCGCCAGCGCCACGGCGACGGGGGAGACGTGGCCGAAGTGCAGGTACGCGGCCTGGTGGCTCACGCCTGGCCCGAGCGGATCGGGGGAGCGGTCGCTGTAGCCGTCGAGGCCGTGCTTCACGAAGGCCCCGAGGTGCCCCATCGCCGCCGAGGTGCCGCCGCGCAACATCCCGGGCGTGGCGCCGTCGTCCGCCACGCCGATCGTGCGCAGCACCGCGTCCACGTCGCTGAGGTCGAGGCCGTCCAGCGGAGGGCCGGGGTGCGCGACCTCGACGGTGTCCAGAGGCAGCAGGAACTCGTCGCGCGCCGCCAGGATCTTCGGTCGGATCGTGCGCGCCGCGTGCTCGCGCTTCGACGAGGCGACCTCGACCGGCACCACCACGTCGCCCTCGACCTCCAGCACCGGCACGTCGAGGGCCTCGACCAGCGTCTCGCGCCAGGCCACCAGGTGGCGCAGGTACGCCCGGTCACACACCACGACGGCCGCGCCGTCGGCGGCGGCCAGCGCCACGTCGGGCGGGTGGCCGTGGCGGACCGCGAACGGGACGCCGCGCTCGGCCAGCGTCGAGGCGACCTCGGCGAGGCCCTCGACGTGGAAGCGCAGGTGGCGTGAGGTCGCCTCGGGGTAGTCGCCGGTCAGCCCGAACACCACGTGCAGCGGCAGGTCGAGCTGCGAGGCAACGGCGAGCGCGTGCTCGAGCGCGTCGTTGTGGTGGGCGCGCACGGAGCGCTGCATCCAGTACAGCACGTGCGTGGCGTCGTCCGGCACGGGCCGGTCGTCGCGGTCGAGCCGCCGCACGCGGGCGTCGGCGACCGGTGAGACGACCTCCGTGAGCTGCATCAGAGGCGGCAGCCGTGCAGCTCGGTCACGAGGATGGCGCGGGCGCCGAGCGCGTACAGCTGGTCCATCACCTGGTGCACCGAGGACTTGCTCACCATCGAGCGGACCGCGAGCCACTGCGGGTCCTGCATCGTCGAGACGGTCGGCGACTCGAAGCCCGGGGTGATCGCCACGGCGTCGTCGAGGATCGCGATCGGGCAGTCGTAGTCCACCAGCACGTAGGCACGGGCGTGGATCACGCTCTGGAGGCGGTGCACGAAGCGCTCGGCGGCGTCGTTGAGCGGCCGGCCCTGGCGTCCGATCAGCAGCGCGTCGGACTCCAGCAGCACCTCGCCGACGATCTCCATGCCGTTGCGCCGCAGCGTGGTGCCGGTGGAGACGACGTCGGCGACCGCGTCCGCGACGCCGAGCTGCACCGAGATCTCGACCGCGCCGTCGAGGTCCACCACGGTGGCCTGCATCCCGCGCGCGGCGAGGTCCGCCTCGACGAGCCCGCGGTAGGAGGTCGCGATGCGCAGGCCGGCGAGCTCCGCGACGGAGCCGATGGTGCCCACGGGTGCGGCGTAGTGGAACGTGGAGCCGCCGAAGCCGAGCGGCAGCACCTCCTCGGCCTCGACGTTGCCGTCGCGCAGCAGGTCACGGCCGGTGATGCCGAGGTCGAGCTTGCCGGCGGCCACGTAGGTCGCGATGTCGCGCGGACGCAGGAAGTAGAACTCGATGTCCTCGTCGGGGTCGACCAGGACGAGGTCCTTGCGGTCACGACGGGTGCGGTAGCCGGCCTCGGCCAGCATCTCGGTGGCGGGCTCGGAGAGCATGCCCTTGTTCGGGATGGCGATGCGGAGCATGGAGCTTCCTCACGGACGGTCGCGGTGCGCGTCGCCGACGGCGACGGCGCGGTGCCTCACAGGTGGGTGTAGACGTCCTCGAGGGAGAGGTCCAGCGAGAGCATCAGCACCTGCAGGTGGTAGAGCAGCTGGCTGATCTCCTCCGCTGCCTCCTCGCGGGACTCGTGCTCGGCGGCCATCCACACCTCGGCGGCCTCCTCGACGATCTTCTTGCCGATCGCATGGACGCCCGCGTCGAGGGCTGCCACGGTGCCGGAGCCCGCGGGGCGGGTGCTGGCCTTCTCGGAGAGCTCAGCGAAGAGCGCGTCGAACGACTTGATGGCGGAGGTCCGTGTCGGGGAGCGCGAGCGTAGTCAGCGACGCGCGGCCCTCCGGTCGCCCGGTCAGCGCCCACGTACATGGCACCCGCGCACGACAGCGGTAGCCTCGTCGGTCGATGTCGTCCCACCATCTGGAGCCGCTGTGCCCCGCAACTTCGCCCGCCTGTCGACCACGCTGGTCACCTCGCTGCTGCTGCTCGCGATGAGCGCCCTGCCGGCGCTCGCAGCGGCTGGCACCAAGCCGGACCCTGACCAGGACCCCTACCTGATCGGCTCGCTCGGCGAGCTCGGCCTCGCGGCCGCGGTCGGTGTCGGTATCGGCATCCTCGGGTACCTGCTGCTGGGCAAGGCCCCGGCCTCGGACAACGACAAGCACTGAGTCGCTCTGCGGCACGACGGACGCCCGCGGGCGTCCG
>JBFGFG010000321.1:0-3081 GCA_041579655.1 Nitriliruptoraceae bacterium | reverse complement strand
GTGAGTTCGCCGAGGCCGCCGAGGGCGACGAGCGACGCTCGTGGCGCGACGAGGTCGAGATGCTGGAGCCGCGCGTCGAGCGCCTCGCCGAGCGCCTGCGACGCCTGCTGGTGCCACGCGACCCCGACGACGGCCGCGGCGTTGTGCTCGAGGTCCGCTCCGCTGCAGGTGGCGACGAGGCCGCGCTGTTCGCCGGCGAGCTGCTGGAGATGTACCGCCGCTACGCCGGCACCCGCGGCTGGCGGGTGGAGGAGCTGTCGCGCACCGTCTCCGACATCGGGGGCGTGAAGGAGGCCGTGCTCGAGATCGCCGGCGAGAACGTGTACGGCGACCTCAAGCACGAGTCCGGTGTGCACCGCATCCAGCGCGTCCCGGTCACCGAGTCGCAGGGCCGCATCCACACCTCGACGGCGTCCGTCGCCGTGCTGCCCGCCGCAGAGGCGGTCGACGTGGAGGTGCGCGACGTGGACCTGCGCATCGACGTGTTCCGCTCGTCCGGCCCGGGCGGCCAGAGCGTGAACACCACCGACTCGGCCGTTCGCATCACCCACGTGCCCACCGGCGTCGTCGTGACGTGCCAGGACGAGAAGTCCCAGCACCGCAACCGCGACAAGGCGATGCGGATCATGCGCTCGCGCCTGCTGGACGCCGAGCGCGACCGCGCCCACGAGCACCGCGCCGACGCCCGCCGCGCGCAGGTCGGCACCGGCGACCGCTCCGAGCGCATCCGCACCTACAACGTCCCGCAGTCGCGGGTCACCGACCACCGCATCGGGCTGACGCTGCACGCGCTGGACGCCGTGCTCGGCGGCGACCTCGCCCCGCTGGTGGAGGCCCTCACCGACGCCGAGCGCGACGCCCGCCTCGCCGCCCTCGCCGACGGCGGCATCTCGTGACCACGCAGATGCGTCGCATCCGACCCTTCCGCGCACCGGACGTGGCGTCCCGCGCGGCTGTGTCGCATGCGACACCTTCCCGCGGCGCCGGCGGCTGCATGCTCGGATGTGTCGGCCGTCGAGGAGGCGTCTCGTGACCACGCGCTGGGAGCTTGAAGCGCTCGTTGAGGAACGCCTCGAGGCGGCCGGCGTGCCCACCCCCGAGGTGGACGCCCGGCTGCTGCTGGACGCGATCGAGGAGCGCTTCGGCGACCCGACCCGCTGCGAGTCGTTCGTGCTCGACGGCATGGTCGAGCGGCGCATCAACCGCGTCCCGCTGCAGGTCATCCTCGGTCACACCACGTTCCGCTGGGTCGAGCTCGAGGTCGAGGCCGGCGTGTTCGTCCCGCGCCCCGAGACCGAGGTGGTCGCCGGGCTGGCCATCGACGCGCTGCAGGGCGTCACCTCGCCGCTGGTGGCCGAGCCGTGCACCGGCACCGGCGCGATCACCTGCGCGCTGCTGTCGGAGGTGCCGGGCGTGAAGGTGTTCGCCACCGACCTCTCCTCCGACGCCGTGGCGCTGGCGCGGCGCAACGTCGCGCGCACGCTCGCCGGCGACGCCACCTCGCCGAGCTGGGCGCCACGTGGGGGAGCGGACGCCGAGGTGTTCCAGGGCTCGCTGCTGGACCCGCTGGCCCAGCTCGGGCCGGGTGTGTACGGCGCGCTCGACCTGCTGGTGAGCAACCCGCCGTACCTGCCGGTCGCGGACCTGCCGAGCATGGAGCCGGAGGTCGCCGACCACGACCCGCATGCCGCCCTGTTCGGCGGCGACGACGGCCACGAGCTCGTCGCGCTGCTGCTCGAGCGCGGGCTGGAGTGGCTGCGGCCCGGGGGCACGATCGTGCTCGAGATCGATGACCGGCGAGGTCCCGAGACCGTCGCCGCCGCGACCGCCGCCGGCTTCGTCGACGCGCGCGTCGCGCAGGATCTCACGGGTCGCGACCGCGCCCTCGTAGCCTCTCGACCGACCTGACACCACGACCCTTGGGCTCGGCCATGATCGCACGACTCGTCCGCCGCGTGCGTATGAAGCTGCGCAGCCTGGTCCAGCCGATGCTGTCGTCCGATGAGCACAGGCGCCGTAAGGCGATGCGCTCGAACAGCGGGCACGGCGGCGCCAGCTGATCGTCGCGCCCGCGCCCGCGCCCGCGCCCTCGTAGGAGCAGGCCGCTGCTGGCATCGTCGCTGGTCTCAGCGTGCTCACGCTGATGATCGGCCAGGGCGTCGAGGTGCTGCTCGCCATGCTGGTGCAGCGCCAGGAGACGACCGGCTGAGGGCCGCTCGGTACCGTCCGAGCCGCTCCCACCACCGTCGTCCGAGGCCTGCAGATGTCCCGTCGCATCCATGACGCCAAGGCCGACCGGGAGGCCGCCGTCGAGCTCGCCGCGCAGGCGCTGCGCGACGGCAAGCTCGTCGTGATCCCGACCGACACCGTGTACGGCGTCGCCGCCGACGCGTTCAACACCACCGGCACGCGCCGGGTGTTCGGTGCGAAGCGGCGCTCACGACGCTTCCCGCTGCCGGTGCTGGTGCGCACACCGAAGCAGCTGCTGGGCCTGTGCTCGTCGGTGCCGGAGGAGGCCGACCGGCTGATGGCCGCGTACTGGCCGGGCCCGCTGACGCTGATGCTCCCGTGCGACCCAGGGCTCGAGTGGGACCTCGGCGACAACCAGGGCACCGTCGCGGTCCGGATGCCGCTGGACGACGTCACCCTCGAGCTGATCCGCGCCGTCGGTCCGATCGCGACCACCTCGGCGAACCTCTCCGGCCAGCCGGCGGCGACCTCCGCGGCCGACGCGCACCTGCAGCTCGGCGACCTCGTGGAGGTCTACCTCGACGACGGCGTGCGCGGCGAGACCGCCCCCTCCACGATCGTGGACCTCACCCGCGCCGAGCCGCACATCCTCCGCGAGGGGCCCATCGACCCCGCGGACGTGCTCGCCGTCGCACGCGGCGAGCTCGACCCCGTCGAGGCCAGCTCTCGTTTCCTCATGGCCCAGTCCGAGCTCGCCAACGAGACCGTCCCCGAGACCGCCACCGAGCCCGAGCCGGCCGAGGTCGAGGCCGAGCCGGCCGAGACCTCCGAGCCCGAGTCCACCACCGAGCCGGCCGAGACCACCGAGCCGGACGCGGACGAGGCCAGCTG
>JBFGFG010000320.1:0-3109 GCA_041579655.1 Nitriliruptoraceae bacterium | reverse complement strand
CGAGCTCGCCGAGGTCGCGCAGCACGGCCGAGGCCGTCGCACCGCCCCCGGCGCCCGCGCCGTGCAGCAGCAGCTCGCCGCCGTGCTCGAGCACCACCCGCACCACGTTGCCCGGCCCACACGCGCTCGCGAGCGGGTCGTCGGCCGCCACCACCTCCGGCCCGACCTGCAGCGCGCCGCCCCGCTCGGCCCGGGCGACCAGCTTCAGCCGACCACCGTCGATGCGCGCGGCCGCGGCGTCGAGCGGCGTGAGGCAGCCGATGCCCCGCCGCCTGACGTCCTCGGCGGCGACCGTGGCGCCGAACGCGAGCCGTGCCAGCAGCACCAGCTTGTCCACCGTGTCGCGCCCGTCGATGTCCCGGCTCGGGTCTGCCTCCGCGAAGCCGGCCGCCTGCGCGTCGCGCACCGCGTCGTCGAGCTCGACACCGTCCTCGAGCAGCCCCAGCACGTGGTTCGCGGTGCCGGACAGCACACCCTCGATGCGCAGCACCCGGTCCCCCGCGACGGCCGTACGCAGCAGCGCCACGATCGGCAGCGCCGCCGCGACGGCTGCCTCGAAGCGCAGCACGGCTCCGTGCCGCTCCGCGAGCTGCTGCAACGCGGGCCCGTGCTCGGCGAGCAGCGCCTTGTTCGCGGTCACGACGTCGACGCCGCGACGCAGAGCTGCCTCGACCGCCGACCGTGCTGGCTCGACGCCACCCATCGCCTCGACCACCACGTCGACGTCCTCGCGCCCGGCGAGCCACACGGGGTCGTTGGTGCACACCCACGGGGAGGGCAGCGAGCGCGGCCGGTCCACGTCGCGCACGGCCACCCCCATCACGGCCACCTCACCGTGCAGCGGGTGGTCGCTCGCTGCCAACGCGTGCAGCACGGCGCCACCGACGGTGCCACCGCCGAGCACGGCCAGCCTGATCCGGTCCTGGTCCATCGTTGATCGTCCTCCCGGTGCGGGAGTCCGTCGCGACGACACGTCCGGCCCTGCGGGACGACGCGTGTCTCGGTGCCGAGGAGGTTTGCGTCTGGTGACCGTGGCGTGAGCTGGGTGACCGGGCGCCGCATCGTCCTGACAGGAGCACCTTGGCCTCGGGGACCAGGTTGCCGGGCGGTCGACGGGTCAGGTCCCTCGCGCCACTCTTGATGCTGCCGGCGGTACGTCCACCGGCGTGATGCCTCGGACCGTAGCCGAACGCCCGCGCGTCGGGGCTACGGTCGGGCGCTCAACCCCACGAGGAACCGCACGTGATCGAGCTGAAGTCCGTCGAGCAGATCGCGCTGATGCGCGAGGCCGGCCGCGTCGTCGCCAACGCCCTCAAGGCGGTCCGTGAGGCCGCCGTACCCGGCGTGACGCTGCTGCACCTCGACGAGATCGCCACCGACGTCATCGTCAGCGCCAACGCCGTGCCCGTGTTCCGCGACTACCTCCCGCACTTCGCGCAGACCCCGTTCCCCGGCACGATCTGCGCCTCGGTGAACGACGCGATCGTGCACGGCATCCCCGGTGAGGACGTCGTGCTCGCCCCCGGCGACCTGCTCAGCATCGACTGCGGCGCGAACCTCCAGGGATGGGTGGGCGACTCCGCGTTCTCGATGATCATCGGCGGCGACGAACACGGCAGCCCCGAGGACCTCGCGCTGATGCAGGCCACGCGTGACGCGCTGGCCGCCGGCATCGAGCAGGCGCGCCCCGGCAACCGCATGGGCGACATCGCCGCAGCGGTCGGCGCGATCGCCCGTGGTCGCGGCTACGGCATGCCCAGCGGCTGGGGCGGTCACGGCATCGGCCGCGAGATGCACGAGGACCCGGCTGTCCCCAACGAGGGCAAGGCCGGCAAGGGCATGAAGCTCAAGCCGGGCCTGGTGATCTGCATCGAGCCGATGCTCCACATCGGCGGCGACGAGTACACGATCGATGCCGACGGCTGGACCGTGCGCACCGCCGACGGCACCCGCGCCGCTCACGAGGAGCACACCATCGCCATCACGGCGAAGGGCCCGGTCGTCCTCACCCACCGCTAGGTTCGGCAGTTGGTAGTGATGAGGGCAGATAACCCCTCGCCTGCTCAAACCCGACCTCCGTCACCGCAAGGTGGTGGGGGTCGCGTCCGTCTCTCACACCGCCGCGAGTTCGCGGCTGCCCACGCGTGGTGGGCTGGTTGGAACGGTTGCGTCCTCTGACGGCCCGTGCCCACCAGCGCGTAGCGCTGGTTCGGTCTCACCGGTCCTCGGATCGCCGTTTGATGTCTCCCCGCGTATCGAGGCGACAGGCCCGACGGGGTCGGGCAGGTCTTCACGCAGGAGCCTCAGGCCCTCGCGTCTGATGTTGCGTGCGGCGTTGACGTCCCGGTTCAGGACGACACCGCACTCCTGACAGTCGAACACCCGCACGTGCAAAGGCAGCTTGGCTCTCACTGCCCCGCACGCGCTGCAGGTCTTCGACGATGGGTAGAACCGGCCAACCTTCTGCAAGGTCGTGCCGGAGGTCTGCGTCTTCTGCTCGAGCTGGGTGACCAGCATCCCGAGGCCGGTGTCACCGACGGACTTGCCCAGGCGCATGGCCTTGCGGCGTGCCATGCCGGTGATGTTGAGGTCCTCGAGGCACACGACGTCGAACCCGGCTGCGAGCCGTCGGGTGAGCTCGTGCAGGTACAGCTCGCGGGTCTTGGCGACACGCCCGTGGAGCAGCTGTCGCCGGCGGGTGAGCTTGGCACGGTTCTTGGAGCCCTTCTGACACCTCGCGATCGCCCTGTCGATGCGGGCGAGGCGGTCGAGGTTGCGCTGTAGGGGCCGCGGGTTGCGGACGTGTCCGTGTTCGTCGGTGACGCCTGCGATGGGGCGGTCGAGTGTCGCGAGGTGCTCGAACCCAAGGTCGACCCCGACTGCGCCACCGTGCCACTTGACCGGCTCTCCCGGGTTGCGCAGCCTGCCGGTCGCGTTGCTGGTGTCGGTGAACACGCGCAGCTGGAACACGGCCTTCCACCGGCCACCGTCGAGCTTCAACGTCATCGACTGGACCCGCGCGTCACCGGCCTCGCACAGCTTCCAGACCTCGGCGACCGCGTACCCCTGGTGGGCCCGGATCCACGCAACCTCGTGCTTGCGGTCACGG
>JBFGFG010000319.1:0-3122 GCA_041579655.1 Nitriliruptoraceae bacterium | reverse complement strand
GTTGCCGACGTCGTGCATGTAGCCACCGACGGCGGCGAGCTCGCACAGCTCCTCATCGGCGCCGAGGTGGTGCAGCACGTTGTGCGCGATGCGCCCCACCAGGTTCGCGTGGCGGAAGCCGTGCTCGGTGAAGCCGAGCTGTCCGAGGTTCTGGTCGGCCAGCTTGATGAAGGCCGAGACCGTCTCGTCGGCCTGGAGCTGACCGAGCACGCCCGGGTGCGCGCCCGTGACCTCGGTGGCGACGGCGGCTGCAGCGGCGTTCTCGCGCGTGGCGGCTGCCGCGTCGGAGACCAGCAACGCTCGGTCCGCGGACGCCCTGATGACGTCTGCGGGGGTGGAGCGTTGGGTCGGGTCGGTCACGCCTCGTCGTCCGACTCGTCCGCGTCGAGGGCGTCGACCGTCTCGGCCTCGGCCGAGGAGCTGCCGGCGGTGCTGGCGATCGCGGCGCGCGTGAAGCGCAGCACCGTGCCGTCCGCGTCCACGAGCAGGTCCACCGTGGTGTCGGTCAGCGAGTCGATGACGCCGTGCAGGCCGCCGATGGTGATCACTGACTGCCCCACGGTGAGCGCCTCGAGCAGGCGCTGCTGCTCGGCCTGGCGCTTGCGCTGCGGACGCACCAGCAGGAAGTACATCGCGACGAAGAACGCGCCGAAGACGAGCAGGTTCGGAAGCCCGCCCAGCGCCGTCGGTTCACCGTCGGTGGTGGTTGCGAGCAGCGCGAACGCGCTGATGTAGATCCCCATGCTGTGCTCCCCGTGGTTGCACGCCGAGCGCCCGCAACTGCGGCGGGCGCTCGCGCGAGGCTAGCGGGGTCAGGTTCAGGCGTCGAACAGCCCGGGCGGTCCCGCGCTGGCACCACCGGGGGGTGCGGCCACGTCCAGGTGGGCGTACGCGGCCAGCGTCGCGACGCGTCCTCGCGGGGTGCGCTGGAGCAGCCCCTGCTGCAGCAGGAACGGCTCCACGGCGTCCTCGACGGTGTCCTGCTCCTCGCCGATCGAGGTCGCGAGCGTCGCAAGCCCGACCGGTCCCCCGTCGAATCGGATGACTACGGCCTCCAGCACTCGACGGTCGAGGGTGTCGAGCCCGAGCTCGTCCACGTCGAAGATGTGCAGCGCCTGGCGCGTCACGGCGAGGTCGACGGTGCCGTCGCCGTGCACCTCGGCGACGTCCCGCACCCGCCGCAGCAGCCGGTTGGCGATGCGCGGCGTGCCGCGGCTGCGGCTGGCGATCTCGCGCGAGCCGTCGCTGGCCACCTCCACCCCGAGCAGGCGCGAGCTGCGCGTCACGATGCGCTCGAGGTCGTCGACGTCGTAGTAGTCCAGGTGCGCGTGGAACCCGAAGCGGTCGCGCAGCGGGTTGCTGATCAGCCCCGTGCGGGTGGTGGCGCCCACCAGCGTGAAGCGCGGCAGGTCCAGACGGATGCTGCGGGCAGCCGGCCCCTTGCCGACGACGATGTCGAGCTGGAAGTCCTCCAGCGCCGGGTACAGCACCTCCTCGACCGCGCGCGGCAGCCGGTGGATCTCGTCCACGAACAGCACGTCGCCGGGTTCGAGGTTGGTGAGGATCGCGGCGAGGTCGCCGGGGCGCTCCAACGCCGGACCGGAGGTCGCGCGGAAGCGGCCCTGGACCTCCATCGCGATGATCGCGGCGAGCGTGGTCTTGCCGAGGCCGGGCGGGCCGGACAGCAGCACGTGGTCAGGTGCCTGGCCGCGCTTGATCGCGCCGGTGAGCACGACCTCGAGCTGGCGCCGCACGCGCGGTTGCCCCACGAAGTCGGCGAGCGTGCGTGGGCGCAGGCTGGCGTCCTCTGGTGCCTCCCCCGGCAGCGCCTCGGGCGCGAGCACCTCGTCGGCGCCGCTCACGAGGAGGTGCCGATCGCCCGCAGCGCGCGGCGCAGCAGCGTGGAGGTGTCGCCGTCGAGGTCGAGGTCAGCGAGGGTCGCCGCGACCTCGGCCGGTCCGTAGCCCAGCTGCAGCAGCGCGTCCCGGGTGTCGGTCACGGCGCTCGGCGCCCCGTTCGCACCGTGCGACGTGCCGGCAGGCAGCACGATGTCGGGCGCGTCGAGGCCGCCGACCTTGTCCTTCAGCTCGAGCACCAGCTTCTGGGCGGACTTCTTGCCGATGCCCGGCACGGCGCACAGCAGGTCCACGTCGCTGCTGGCCAGGGCCTGGCGCACCACGCTCGGCCGGTGGGTCGAGAGCACCGCCAGCGCCAGCTTCGGCCCGACGCCGCTCGTGCCGAGCAGCAGGTCGAACAGCTGCTGGGCCGCGTGGTCGGTGAAGCCGTACAGCGTCATCGAGTCCTCACGCACCACCATCGTGGTGCGCAGCTCGACCTCCTGGCCGCGCGCCGGCACGTCGGCGGACGAGGGCACGTGCACGAGGTAGCCGACGCCGTTGACGTCGACGATCACCGATGCAGCCTCGCGGTGTGCGACGGTGCCGCGGACGTGGGCGATCATGCGCCACCTGCCTCTCGGACGTGGGGGTTGGAGGCGATCAGCGCTTCCCAGCTGCCCGCCGGGGCCGAGGGTGCCCGCCGGGTGGCGACCGGCGCGGCAACCGCCGCCATGCGGTGCCGGGCGAGGTGCGTGATGGCGACCGCGAGCGCGTCGGTGACGTCCACCGGCTTCGGTGCCTCGGACAGCCGCAGCTGCGCGACCACCATCCTCGCGACACCGTCCTTGTCCGCCGCGCCGTCACCGGTCACGGTCAGCTTGACGTCGTTGGGCGAGTACGGGACGACGGGCAGCCCGGCGTGCGCGCCGGCGAGCATCGCCACGCCCATCGCCTGGCCGGTGGCCATCGCGGTGCGCACGTTGGTCTGGAACAGCACGCGCTCGACCGCAACGACGTCCGGTCGGTGCTCGGCGATCAGCGCGGTGATCGCGTCGTGCACGGCGAGCAGCCGCAGCTCGATCGGCGTGTCGGCCGTCGTGCGGATGCAGGCGCAGTGCACCAGCACCGGCTGCGACGCTGGGCCGTCCACGACGCCCACGCCACAGCGGGTCAACCCCGGGTCGACCCCCAGCACACGGACCACGCACCCTCGCTCACCCGAACATCCGTGCGCACCGTAGCGGGCCGCAGCGCCGGGAGGTCAGAGGTGGCCCGTCACGCAGC
>JBFGFG010000318.1:0-3125 GCA_041579655.1 Nitriliruptoraceae bacterium | reverse complement strand
CTGCGTGGCGCGGGACGTGCTCGGCGCCACCGCTCGCGACGTCGACGCGGGCTGGCGAGAGATGGAGGCAGCGATCGCCGCCTGGTCGCCCACGGGCAACACGATGCCCACGCTCACGAGCCACCCGATGCGCGTCGTCGGCTGGGCGACCTTCACGCTGAGCACGGACGAGCTCGACGTGGCCCACGAGTACGCGGGCCACGCGCAGCTGCACGTCACGGTGTCGCGGGACGCGCTCGGCTGCTGAGCCGCGGGCCAGGAGCCTCTAGCGTGGCTGCTCCCCCGCACGGAGTCCGCATGGCCCGCATCTCACCACAGGCACGACGAGCAGCGATCGCGCTCGGCACCCAGCTGCTGCGCCGCGCGGTCAGGGCAGCCAAGGCGCGCCGCTCGACCTCGACGACCACCCCGACCCCGCGCCCCACGACCGGCACGAAGAAGCGCATCCCGGCGCCGAGCGCACCGGGTCGGGGCGCGATGCGCGGTGCGCTGCCGACAGCCAAGGCGAAGCTCGAGGTCCAGTACGCCCCGAGCCGTGACGGTGACGCGGACCCCGGCGAGATCGTGTGGACCTGGGTGCCGTACGAGGAGGACCCGTCGCAGGGCAAGGACCGTCCGGTGCTCGTCATCGGCCGCCACGGCGAGGACGTCGCGGCGCTGCAGCTCACCAGCCGGCCACGCAACGACCGCCACCACCACCCGCTCGGTGCCTGGGGCGAGGACGGGCGCCCCTCCTGGGTGAAGCTCGACCGCGTGCTGCGCCTGGACCCGGACGGGATCCGGCGCGAGGGCGCCGTGCTGGACGAAACACGCTTCCGCTCGGCCGTCAGCTCCTGGGAGAGCTACTGACGGCCGAGCGGATGCGGAGCGCGAGACGCCGTGGCGGGGGAACCACGTGGTCGATCGGCTCGAGGTGTCAGCGCTGGGCGCAGCTGTCGCAGCGCACGGCGGTGGGCAGCACGGTGAGGCGCTTGTCGTCGATCTGGTGCCCGCAGCTGCTGCACACGTCGCAGACGCCGGTCTCGTGACGCAGCAGGGCGACGTCGAGGCTGCGCAGCTCCTCGAGCTGCAGCTGCAGCAGCGCCTCGGTGGCGTCGGTGGCGGTGCCGTCACGCAGCGACTCCTGCTTGGCGGTCACGCCGTCCAGCACCAGCTGCCACTCGAGCTCGAGCGAGCGGCGCAGCGCCGACGGGTCGATCGTGGTGTGCAGGACGGGACGCGCTCGCATCACCGGTGCCGACCCCGTGCTGGGCGTCGAGGTGGTGCTCGAGCTGGAGGTGTACGGCAGCGTGGTCATGGTGCGCTCGTTCTGTGTGAGGGGACGGGGTGGGGCGTGGCTGCAGCACGGATGCCCCGCGCTCCCCTGCGGGAACCTGTCCAGCCGTTCGTGGCCGCCTGCCGCGCGACGGGTTTGAGCGCACGCATGACGGGGCACGGTCACGGCTTGCAGCCGCTTCGGCTCCCCGTTGGATCGGTCGATGCTCGGTACGGTCGAACCGCCCGGACCGGAGCTGCAGATGGGGCGTGACGCCACCACCCTGACGTTGCCCGAGGCGCTGCACGGCCTGCTGGTCGAGGAGCTCGAGCCGCAGGGCGCCGCCGAGAACACGCGCCGTGCCTACGCCAGCGACATCGTGGGCATCGGGCAGCTCGCCGTCGCGGCGCACCGCAGCGACGCCGACGGTCTCACCGGGCGCGAGCTCGCTGCGCTGGCCCGCGCGCACGTGACCGAGGCCGACCTCGACCAGCTGACGGTGGCGGACCTCGACGGGTCGACGCTGCGCCGCGCGTTCGGCGCGTGGACAGCCACGCACGCGGTGGCGTCCTCGCGGCGCGCCCACTCGGCGTGGAGCCGCCTGTTCGACCACCTCACGGCCGTGGACGTCGTGGAGGGCAACCCGATGGCCGGCGTCCCGAAGGCGACGGCCCGTGCCGCCGTCGACAGCGCGACCGGTCGAGCCGACGACGTGCGCAGCCTCCCGGGCGATCCGGCCGAGGTCCGCGAGGCGCTGCTGCGGGCTGCGGCCTCTCCCGTCCCGGCCGACGCCGAGCTGATCCCAGGGTCAGCGCTGGCGCGCGCTCAGGCCGACCCACGCACGCGGGTCCGCCCGGACCGCGACCCGTGGCCCGAGCGCGACGTCGCGATGATGGCCACCTTCCTCTACACCGCGGCACGGCTCCAAGAGGTGGCGGACCTGACCAACGGCGCGCTCACGGGCTCCCCCGGCGACCGCACGCTGACGATCGTCGGCAAGGGCGGCAAGCGACGCCAGCTCGCCGTGCACACCCGGCTCGAGTCGTTCCTCGCGGCCTACCGCGCCTCGGAGCGCTTCGCGGAGGTCGGCTCGCTCGCCGGCCCGGCGCCGCTGCTGGCCGGCAACGACGGCCGCGCGATGTCACGCGACAGCATCCGCTACCGCATCGCGAAGCTGTACGCCCGCACCGGTCTGGAGGAGCAGCGCTCCCCCGGCGCGTTGGTGCACGCGCTGCGCCACACGGTCGCCGTCCAGCTGGTGGAGAACGGGGTGCCGACCCCGGCGGTCCAGGAGTTCCTCGGGCACGCCAGCCAGGACACCACGATGCGCTACGTCCGCAAGGTGGCGCGCGACCAACGGCGGGTGCTCGACGCGATGGACTAACGACCCGAATCGGACTGTCCAACCGGGCAGCTCTCCATAGTCCTCACGGTTGTCAGTAGCGGAGCGTGGTCACGGTGTCACAATCGTCTCCATGAACGCACACCCCGCGCGCGAAGCGCCCGCGATTTCTGGCCGAATCGGCCAGATGGACGGTGACACCACCCCTCCGGGTGACGCTTTCGGCGTGTGCACCTTGCATGTGGGGGCCAGCCACCGCACGATGGACACAGTCCAGGAGGGACTATGCAGATTCCACCGCTCGACCACGCCGGCTGGGGCAGGCTCCTCTCCGCCGTGATGGAGACCGAGTCGGTGTCAGCGACGCCGACGCGACGCGAACGCCCGGTCGACGAGACCGCACGGATCCGTCGCCGCGAGCAGCTCGAGCGCACCGTCGTCCTCGCCGGCGAGACCGACGTCTACGCCTGACCCGTCTGCACGCGCAGGCACCACGACCGCGACGACCGTTCCAGCCGGAACGGTCGT
>JBFGFG010000317.1:0-3137 GCA_041579655.1 Nitriliruptoraceae bacterium | reverse complement strand
CCGGCGAGGCGTTCGACAAGATCGCCCGCTTCATGGGGCTGGGCTACCCCGGCGGCCCGCTCATCGACCGGCTGGCCCGGGAGGGCGACGCGAAGGCGTTCGACTACCCGCGGCCGATGATGCACCACGAGGGCCACGACGTGTCGCTGTCGGGCCTCAAGACCGCGGTCGTGCGTGACATGCGACGCCTCGAGGCGGCCGGCCGCGAGGTCGTGCTCGCCGACGTCGCGGCGTCGTTCCAGGAGGCCGTGGTGGACGTGCTGGTGGCCAAGACCATCGCCGCCGCGATCAGCTCCGACATCGGCACCATCGTGATGGCCGGCGGTGTCGCCGCCAACAGCCGGCTGCGCGAGCGCATGGCCGCGGCCTGCGCCGAGTCCGACGTGCGCCTGCTGGTCCCCGCGATCCGGCTCTGCACGGACAACGGCGCGATGGTCGCCGTGAGCGGCTCGAACCTGCTCGCCGCGGGTCTCGGGTCACCGCTGGACCTCGCTGCCGACCCCGGCCTGGGTCTCGACGAGCCGCAGCGACGCGTGCTCGCCGCGGCCGGTGACGGTCCGATCCTCCGGTGATGAAGGTCCGGTGGCGCACCGTCACGCCCGGGGAGGTGGGCACCGTCACGGAGCGCCTGACGGCCCCGATCGACGGCGTCGACGGCGTCGTGCGGCACATGTACCTGCTGTCGGTGCTCGAGTCGTCCGGCCCCGGCGCGATGCGGGTGGCGGCCGACGGGGACGCCTGGGCGATGGCTGCGGTGTTCCCCGGACGGCTGCTGGTGCCGGCCGGCTCCCAGCGCCTGCTGCGTGCGGCCGGTGAGCCCACGCGGCGCTGGCGGCTCGTGGTGGGGGACCGCGGGGCGTGTGACGCGGTGCTGCACGGCACGGACATGAGCGGCGCGACCGTGCACGACCAGCTGTTCATGGTGGTGGACCCCGACCGGGTGCCCGACGCGTCGCGCGTGCCGGACGCGGGCGCGCGGCGGGCGACCCGCGCGGACCTGCCGGCGCTGGCCCGCCTCGCGGTGCAGCTGCACGTGGAGGACCGCTACGGCCCCGACCCCGGCCGCGCGGGTCTGCGCGGCTACGCGCGGCGCATCGGCGAGTCCGTGGACCGCGGGCTGGTGTGGTGCGTCGGGCGGCCCGGTGCACCGATCGCGAAGCTCGAGCGGTCGGTGTCATCGCGCCGCTGGGGCGTGCAGCTGTCGGGGATCGTCGTCGACGAGGCGCACCGAGGTCGCGGGCTCGGTCGCCGGCTGGTGGCCGAGGCCGTCAGGGACGCCACGCCGCGCGACCGTTCCGTGCCGATCACGCTGCACGTGCGTGAGGACAACGAGCCTGCGCTGCTCGCGTACGCCGCGGCCGGCTTCGTGGGCAGCGAGCCCTGGCGCGTGGCCGTCCGGGTCTGACGCGAGGCCGCTCGGCCCCCCGCCCAGCTCAGCTCAGTTCAGGACGAGGGAGCGCTCACGGAGCTCGGCGAGCAGCTCGCTGGCGTCGGTGCCCTCGGCGGTCGCCACGGTGTGCAGGTCGTCGGTGCGCAGGGTCAGCACGCGGCCGTTGTAGTCGCCGCGCTCCTGCTGGATGCGGCGCACGTAGCGGGCGAGGGTCACGTACGCGCCGCCGTGGGTCTCGAGCGCCTGGAGGTCGATCGCGACGCGGCCGGCCGCCTCGCGGACGTGCTCCTCGCGTGGTGGCAGCAGGTGGGAGATCGGCACGTTGTAGAACTCGGCCAGCTCCGCGAGCCGAGCCACGGTGACCGAACGGTCGCCGCGCTCGTACGAGCCGACGACGACGGCCTTCCACTCTCCGTGGCTGCGCTCCTCCACGTCGGCGAGCGTCATGTCCTGCATGCGACGCACGGCGCGGAGGCGCGAGCCGAGGTCGCTCTGGTACTGGTCCATGATGTCTCCGAGGGTCACGTGGAACTTCCCCGTGCGCGGCCCGATGACCTGCTTGGCCTGCGCTTAGGGTGCTACTAACTAGTCAGAGTGGGGCCACATCGGCAGGAACGCACGGTTACTGTAGGTGTTTGTGCGCCCACTGCGCGTCGCTTCTCGGTGGGCAGGAGCGGCGATGAGCGAGGCGGCGGCGAGGTGGTCGGGGCCGTCCTGGGGCTCCTCGAAGGTTGCGCAGCGTCACGCTGGGAGCCTGTCCACAGCCGTCTGGGCGTTGCTTGCACTCCCCAATGGAGAGTGCTAACGTCGCTGGCACTCAGGGCGTGCGAGTGCCAGCGACATGCCGCAAGGCAGCCGGACCCACCCTTGAGGACCGAAGATTCACCACCCCACTCGCGACGCCCAGAGGGCGCGCGAGCGACATCCCACGGAGGGACCCATGGCAACCGCCACGGCTGTGAACATCCGACCGCTCGAGGACAAGGTTCTCGTCACGCTCAACGAGGCCGAGAACACGACGGCCTCCGGCCTCGTGATCCCGGACACCGCCCAGGAGAAGCCCCAGCAGGGCACCGTCATGGCCGTCGGCCCGGGCAAGCGCTCCGAGCAGACCGGTGACCTCATCCCCGTCGACGTGAACGAGGGCGACATCGTCCTGTTCTCGAAGTACGGCGGAACCGAGGTCAAGGTCGCAGGCGACAAGTTCCTGATCCTCTCGGCGCGCGACATCCTCGCCATCGTCGGCTGACAGCGTGTCGCCGGCCCCGGCCGGCGACACACCTCGCGTCAGCCCACGGCTGACACACACCTCACCACACACAAAGAAACAGGAGCCACAACATGGCGAAGATCCTGAGCTTCTCCGAGGACGCCCGTCGGCGCCTCGAGTCCGGCGTGAACCAGCTGGCCGACGCGGTCAAGGTCACCCTCGGCCCGAAGGGCCGCAACGTCGTCATCGACAAGAAGTGGGGCGCCCCCACGATCACCAAGGACGGCGTCACCGTCGCCCGCGAGATCGAGCTGAGCGACGCCTACGAGAACATGGGCGCGCAGCTCGCGAAGGAGGTGGCCACCAAGACCAACGACGTCGCTGGTGACGGCACCACCACCGCGACCGTGCTGGCTCAGGCCATGGTCAAGGAGGGCCTGCGCAACGTCGCTGCGGGCGCCAACCCGACCATGCTGCAGCGCGGCATGCAGGCCGCGGTCGAGCGGGTCGTCGAGGCCATCGGCAACAACGCCCGTG